>NZ_VKHT01000497.1 GCF_014141535.1 Streptomyces alkaliphilus
TATAAGAGACAGCCCTTGATGGGATACCCCGCCCAGGAACCGATCCGCATCGGCCCCACCGAGGGATGCCCGACGGTACGGGGGTCCCCGGCGGCGTCCTCGACGACGAACGGCTCGCCGTCCAGGCCGACCAGGAAGTAGCAGAAACTCTCCCCCACCGGGCTTCCGCGCTCGGACACCTCCCGGGCGTCCACCCCGACGCACGACTTCCAGAACGAGCGGTGCTCGTCGACCAGGGTGATGAAGGCCCGCTCGCAGCCGGTCACCGCGGCCGCCACCCGGGCCAGGTCGTCGAAGACCCGCTCGGCCTCCGTATCCATCAGGCCCGTCGCCTCCACGGCGGCCAGTCGGGCCGGGTCCGACAGGGCGGCGGGGAGCCCATCGGAACGTATACCGCCGGGATATTCGGAATGTGCTGTTCTCGGGGTCACACCTTTCCCGTCTTCCGCTCGTCCCCGGCTCGGACGGGGAACGGTGCCACGACCGTGGGATCCACGCGCCGTCACGCCGAGGCTTTCAACGCTTTTCCACGGTAACCGACCCCTCCACCCGGTTTGTTCCGCCGGCCTGCCCGCGCGACCCCACCACTCACCCCGACGGGTTCGCCCGGGCTCTCCACCGCCCCTGCGCTCCGGTCCCGTCCCCGCCCCGGAACACGCGTCGGCCCCCGCACGCCTTGCGGCGTGCGGGGGCCGACGTTCACGCGGTGCCGGGAGGGGTCCCGGCCCGGCTCAGGCCTCCTTGGCCAGGTTCGGTCCCTTGGAGAGGTTGGCTCCCCGGGCACCCGCGCCGACCGGCGGGGCGTCCGGCAGGGCCGGCTTCTCCTTGCCGTGGAAGGTGAACTTCGCGTCCTTGCCCTCGCCCTCGGTGCCGACGACCACGATGTGACCGGGTCGAAGCTCACCGAAGAGGATCCGCTCGGAGAGCACGTCCTCGATCTCCCGCTGGATCGTCCGACGCAGCGGCCGGGCACCGAGCACCGGGTCGTAACCCCGCTCGGCCAGCAGGTGCTTGGCGTCCGCGTCCAGCTCCAGGCCCATGTCCCGGTCCCGCAGCCGCTCGTCCACCTGGGCGATCATCAGGTCGACGATCCGGATGATGTCCTCGCGGGTGAGCTGGTGGAAGACCACCGTGTCGTCGACACGGTTCAGGAACTCCGGCCGGAAGTGCTGCTTCAGCTCCTCGTTGACCTTGGCCTTCATCCGCTCGTACCCGGTGGTCACGTCACCGGCGACGGCGAAGCCCATGTTGAAGCCCTTGGAGATGTCCCGGGTGCCGAGGTTCGTGGTCATGATGATGACCGTGTTCTTGAAGTCGACGACCCGGCCCTGGGAGTCGGTCAGGCGCCCGTCCTCCAGGATCTGCAGCAGCGAGTTGAAGATGTCCGGGTGGGCCTTCTCGACCTCGTCGAAGAGGACCACGGAGAACGGCTTGCGGCGCACCTTCTCGGTCAGCTGGCCGCCCTCCTCGTACCCGACGTAGCCGGGCGGGGAGCCGAACAGCCGGGAGACGGTGTGCTTCTCACCGAACTCGGACATGTCGAGCGAGATCAGCGCGTCCTCGTCACCGAAGAGGAACTCCGCCAGCGTCTTGGACAGCTCGGTCTTGCCGACGCCCGAGGGGCCGGCGAAGATGAACGACCCGCCGGGACGCTTGGGGTCCTTCAGCCCGGCACGGGTGCGCCGGATCGCCTGGGAGAGCGCCTTGATGGCGTCCTCCTGGCCGATGACCCGCTTGTGCAGCTCGTCCTCCATGCGCAGCAGGCGGGAGGACTCCTCCTCGGTCAGCTTGAAGACCGGGATGCCGGTGGAAGCGGCGAGGACCTCGGCGATCAGCTCCTCGTCCACCTCGGCGACGACGTCCATGTCGCCGGCCTTCCACTCCTTCTCCCGCTTGTTCTTCGCCTGGAGCAGCTGCTTCTCGTCGTCGCGCAGCGAGGCGGCCTTCTCGAAGTCCTGCGAGTCGATCGCGGACTCCTTCTCGCGCCGGACCTTCGCGATCTTCTCGTCGAACTCGCGCAGGTCCGGCGGCGCGGTCATCCGACGGATGCGCATCCGGGAACCGGCCTCGTCGATCAGGTCGATCGCCTTGTCCGGCAGGAAGCGGTCCGAGATGTACCGGTCGGCCAGCTGCGCGGCGGCCACCAGCGCGGAGTCGGTGATGGAGACCCGGTGGTGGGCCTCGTACCGGTCCCGCAGACCCTTGAGGATCTCGATGGTGTGCGGCAGCGAGGGCTCGGCGACCTGGATGGGCTGGAAGCGGCGCTCGAGAGCGGCGTCCTTCTCCAGGTGCTTGCGGTACTCGTCCAGGGTGGTCGCGCCGATGGTCTGCAGCTCACCGCGGGCCAGCATCGGCTTGAGGATGCTGGCGGCGTCGATGGCGCCCTCCGCGGCACCCGCGCCCACCAGGGTGTGCAGCTCGTCGATGAACAGGATGATGTCCCCGCGGGTGCGGATCTCCTTGAGCACCTTCTTCAGGCGCTCCTCGAAGTCACCGCGGTACCGGGAACCGGCCACCAGCGCGCCCAGGTCCAGGGTGTAGAGGTGCTTGTCCTTGAGGGTCTCGGGCACCTCGCCCTTGACGATGGCCTGCGCGAGGCCCTCGACGACGGCGGTCTTGCCGACGCCGGGCTCACCGATCAGCACGGGGTTGTTCTTGGTGCGGCGGGACAGCACCTGCATGACCCGCTCGATCTCCTTCTCGCGCCCGATGACCGGGTCGAGCTTGGACTCGCGGGCGGCCTGCGTGAGGTTGCGGCCGAACTGGTCCAGCACGAGCGAGGTGGAGGGGGTGCCCTCGGAGGGGGCGCCGGCGGTCGCGGCCTCCTTGCCTCCGGAGTACCCGGACAGCAACTGGATGACCTGCTGACGCACCCGGTTCAGGTCGGCGCCGAGCTTCACGAGAACCTGGGCGGCGACGCCCTCGCCCTCGCGGATCAGGCCGAGCAGGATGTGCTCGGTGCCGATGTAGTTGTGGCCGAGCTGAAGGGCCTCGCGGAGCGACAGCTCCAGGACCTTCTTCGCCCGGGGGGTGAAGGGGATGTGGCCGGACGGGGCCTGCTGCCCCTGACCGATGATCTCCTCGACCTGCTGGCGGACCGCCTCAAGCGAGATCCCGAGGCTCTCCAGGGCCTTAGCGGCGACACCCTCACCCTCGTGGATCAGCCCCAGGAGGATGTGCTCGGTGCCGATGTAGTTGTGGTTGAGCATCCGGGCTTCTTCCTGTGCCAGGACGACAACCCGCCGCGCGCGGTCGGTGAACCTCTCGAACATCGTTAATCGCTCCTCAGAGCGGTCAGGCAGTAAGGGGTCGGTCCCCTCTCTGTCCTTCCGCAGCTTAGTCCCGCGGCCCGGGACCGCTCATTCCAACTGCCGACGCCCGTCCGGATCACCCCCCACCGTCGAGGAGCGCGGCCACTGGCCTCCTGCCCGAACAGCCGACATCCGTTACAACCGGATCCCGGAAGACGTTGTTCCCGCGGGCCGGGCGATTCCACCCGCACCGGCTACGCCGACGGCGAACGCCGGGGCGCGTCCGGACCGGAGGGAACCCCTCGACCGGCGCGGACGCCCCGGCTTCCGGGTGTGTCTCTCTTCCTACCCCTCCAGGCTGACACTCCATGCGGGACGGGGCCGGCACATCCGCTACCGGCGAACGCCGCGTCACCCGGGGGACCGGATCACCAACCCCCGGTGACGCCCGGGCGGGGGCGTACCGCCCCGGTACCGAACGGCTCCCCGACGGATGTCGTCGGGGAGCCGGGAGGCCGCGGATGCGGGGG
>NZ_VKHT01000498.1 GCF_014141535.1 Streptomyces alkaliphilus
ACATCACCCCGTTGCATCCGCTCCACCCACATCTCATGCGCAACTCCCGCACCACCACCCCCACAACACCCCCACACACAAGGGAGATCAGCATGCGTCGAAACCGACGTATCGCCATCGGCTCGGTGCTGGCGGCCACCGCCCTGGCCCTGACCACGATGCCCGCGATGGCCTCCGAGGAGACCACCCTCGCCGAGCGCGCCGAGAAGGCCGCCGCCGAGCTGCCCGAGGGCATGCTCGAGGCCATGCAGCGCGACCTGGGCCTGACCGCCGACGAGGCCAAGGTCAGGATCGTCGAGGAACTCGACGCGGCCGTCCTGGACCAGGACCTCAGCGCCGAACTCGACGGCTACGCCGGTTCCTGGCTGGCCGAGGGGACCACCGACCTGGTCGTCGCCACCAACGACAGCGCCGAGGCCGCGGAGATCCGCGCCGCCGGTGCCGAGGCGAGGGTCGTCGAGCACAGCCTGGACGAGTTGGAGTCCGTCAAGGAGCTCCTCGACGAGGCGGCCGAGGTCAACCCGACCGACAACGCCCCGCTCTGGTACGTGGACGTGCCCACCAACAAGGTGGTGCTGCACGCCTCCGACACCGCCGCCGCGGCGGACTGGGCCGAGGCCAACGGTGTCGACGCCTCCGCCCTGGAGATCGTCGAGTCCGACGAGCAGCCCCAGCCGTTCTACGACCTGATCGGCGGCGACGCCTACTACATCGGCAGCGGTCGCTGCTCGGTCGGCTTCTCGGTGCGCCGGGGCAGCACCCCGGGCTTCGTGACCGCCGGTCACTGCGGTCGCGTCGGCAACACCACCACCGGCTACAACCGGGTCTCCCAGGGCACCTTCCAGGGCTCGGTCTTCCCCAGCCGCGACATGGCATGGGTCTCCGTCAACAGCAACTGGACCCCCACCTCCTGGGTGCGGGTCTCCAGCAGCACCGGCGTGCGGGTCACCGGCTCCACCCAGCAGCCGGTCGGCTCCTCCATCTGCCGCTCCGGCTCCACCACGGGCTGGCACTGCGGCACCATCCAGCAGCACAACACCTCGGTGACCTACCCCCAGGGCACCGTCAGCGGTCTGACCCGGACCTCGGCCTGCGCCGAGCCCGGTGACTCCGGCGGCTCGTTCATCTCCGGCTCGCAGGCGCAGGGTGTCACCTCCGGTGGCTCCGGCAACTGCCGCAGCGGTGGTACCACCTACCACCAGCCGGTGAACCCGATGCTGTCGCAGTGGGGTCTGACCCTCGTGACCAACTGACCCGGCGGCCCGTCCGGGTCAGCTCACCGCCCGGCCCGCCGGGCCCCCACCACGGGGGCCCGGCGGGCCGCCGGCGTCGGTACCGGCGGGACCCTCCGGGGGCGGGGCGGAACGCGCGGCGTTCTCCAACCAGTACCGGAAGAGCCGGTGGACGGCCTCCGCGCCGACGATGCCCGTGGTTCCGGCGGTGCCCCCGGCGTCCCCCTCATCCGCTCCGGCGTCCCGCGGGAGCGCCTGCGAGGGATCGCCCAGGGTCCGGGGGGCCAGCAGGAACGCCTCGTTCTGCTCCCCGCCCAGGCCCCCGTGGGAACCGATCTGCTGCTCGAAGGCGTGCACGGCGCCCGTCGCGGGGTCCACGGCCGAGTTCACCATGATGTCGGGCGCGTGCGGGAAACGCGCGGTGCGCAGCACCCCGGCCGCGGCGGCGGGGCCGAAGGGGGCCAACGGGTCCCGACCGAGGACCCTCCCGTCGACCAGGTGGTGCTCGCCCCCGCGGCCGAGCACCACCGGCCCGTGCCGTTCGTCCTCCACCAGGACGAATCCGATGCCCGGATGGCCGGCCAGCAGCGGGAGCAACGCCGGGTGGGCGGCGTCGATCCGCTGCCGGGTGGCCCGCCCCGGCAGGTCGGGCAGGGAGACCAGTCCGAGATTGCCCGAGCCGAGGACCACCGGATCGGTGACCGGGCGCGCGGTCGGTGGGGCGGGGTCGGGTGCCCGAACCCGCCGTCGGGGCGTCGCGGTCGCGGCGTTCGCCGTCCCAGCCGTCGCGCGCACCGGCGGGATCCCGGCGGTCCCCTCCTCGGGACGGTGGAGCGCCACCCGGACCGCGCCCCGCGCCTCGGCCCCGGACTCGTGCCGGTGACGCCGTTCCCGGGGCACCGGGGCGCCGCAGCCGGTGCGCACCAGCGTCTCCAGTCGCACCCCGTAGGCCGACTCGAAGGTTTCGCCGTGGCTCTGTCCGTGGTCGGAGAGCAGTACCAGGTGGTAGGGGCGCGGGGCGTGCTCGATGGCGCGCTCGACCAGCTCCACGCAGCGGTCGAGGCGGGTCAGCACCTTCCGGGCGTCGGGACTGCGCGGGCCGGAGTGGTGGGCCACCTCGTCGTAGGCGACCAGGTCCGCGTAGACGGCGCGCCGTCCGGTGAGGACGTCCCCCAGGACGGCGGCGAGCACCACGTCGCGCTGCACCACCGTGGCGAACGCGCGGACGAGTGGGTAGAGACCGCCCCGGGACACCCGGGGGTGGTCGCCGCGCAGCCTGGCCCGAACGGCCTGGACGATCTCGCGGACGACCTCGACCACGAAGGACCCGGCGGTGCGCACGGCGTGTGCAGGATCGGAGAAATACGCGAAGTAGCCGGCCCGCGACCGACGGCGTCCGAAGGCCGGCCTACCGGCCACCGAGAGGACGAGGGCCGACTGCTCGGCGCCGCCGGTGAAGAGGTTGCCCCGGCTCGCGCCGCCCTCGGCCAGCAGACCGGGGGAGCCGGTGCGCTCCCGGGCGCGGCGCTGCATCTCCACCGCGCTGGAGGGCCGGTTGCTGACCATCAGCGTGCCGGTCTCCTTCTCGTACCAGCGGAAGGCCGGCACGTCGTGGTTGCTGCCGTGCAGGATGCCGAGCTGCGCGGCCCCGGTCTGGCTCTGCCAGTCGGTGCGCCAGGGCAGCAGGCGGTGGGTGTCGGCGCACAGGCGGGAGACCGTCGGCATCAACGGCTCGGGCCCCTCGACCGCCTCGCGCAGGAGCCGGTGGCCCACACCGTCGAGTTGCAGGAACACGAAACCGGGGGTCGTCGCGCCGGCTGCGGGGCCGGTCCCGGGGCGATCCCGGCCGCGCAGGCCGGCCATCCGGCGCAGCCGACGGCGCAGCACGCGCGGGTCCCGGGTGGCCAGGCCGGTGCTCACCGCCGAGGTCGTGGCGGAGAGCACGGCCGCGACCACCACGGCCGTGCCGGTGCCGACCTCTCCCCTGTCCTGCGGCAGGAGGGTCAGCGCGAGCCACAGGATGGAGCCGTTGAGCAGGAAGACCAGGGACCCCAGGGCCAGGGCCGGCACCAACAACAGGGCCCGCACCAGCCACGGCCAGACGAGGGCGCCCAGGAGGCCGAAGACGGCCGCCGCGAGAGCGGCGGTGACGCCCATGCCGGTCGGGGAGTCGTCCTCGGGGTGCTGGAGCCGCAGGCGCGGCAACAGGGTGGCGAGGACGATCAGGGTGAGGGTGCCGGCCGCCCACACCGTGAGCCCGCGCAGCAGGGCTCCCGCCAGTCCGTGCCGCACCGCTTCGCGCACGGGGCCGCCTTTCGTATCGGTACCGCCCGTCGTCCCCCTCCGGTCCACGTCCGTCCGGCCCGGGGGTGCGGGTCATTCTTCCGGAAGCCCGGGGGCGAGCGGGTGCCCGGGTGCCGGCCGGGTCTCCCGGGTGAGGCGCCGCGTAGGCTGCCGGGGAATCGGGGAATGACGTCTTCCGGTCCGGCCGGGTCGACCCCGGGTTCCCGAATCGCCGGGAAGGTGGCCGGGGCGGGAGGG
>NZ_VKHT01000499.1 GCF_014141535.1 Streptomyces alkaliphilus
GTCAAGGTGTCCGTCGGGGCGGCGGGGACCGACGGGGCCGTGAAGGGTGAAGGCCGCTCCCCCGGCGGGCCGACCGCTGCCGAGCCGACGGGCGGGGCCGGGGGTCTGGCATACCTGGAGCGTCTGCGGGCCCGACGGCGGAGCGAGGAGGAGCGCGACACCCTGGCGCTGCGGGCGGTGGAACGGGTCCGCGCCGAGGCGGAGCGGGTGGCGGTGGCGACCCGTCGGCTACGGATCCACGGCATGGAGGTGACCGGTCGGGAATGCCGGCAGGTGCTCAACCTCGCCTGTCTGGTGGAGGTCGGGCGCGGACGAGAGTTCGTTTCCCGGGTCACGGCCCCGGATGGGTGTGCCGATTCCGGCACCCGCGTGTGGGTGGAGGCCACCGGGCCGTGGGTGCCGTACTCCTTCGTGGGGGAGGCGGCCGATGAGGACCGGTGACGGGCTCGTGGGACCGGAGGAGGAGGTGTGGGCCCCCATCGGGGTACCGCTGGTGGACCTGTTGGACCGGGTGCTGGCCACCGGGGTGGTGATCGGTGGGGACATCGTGGTGGCCATCGCCGAGGTTCCCCTGGTTCGGCTCTCCCTGCACGCCCTGCTGTCCTCGGTGGGAGGCCGGGTGGCGTCCCCGTTCGGGGATGTCCCCGGCTGCGGGGAGGAGCCGTGGAGACGGTGAACGAGGCCGGGGCGCGGGGAGGGCCGGTGGTCGTCGGTTCCGGGGACCCGGAGGACGCCGCCCGCGACCTGGTGGCCCTGGTGCTGACCGTGGTGGAGCTGCTGCGCCAACTGGTGGAGCGACAGGCGCTGCGCCGCGTGGACGAGGGCGACCTGTCGGACGAGCGGGTGGAGCGGATCGGCACCACTTTGATGCTGCTGGACCGGCGGATGACCGAGTTGCGCGACCACTTCGGGTTGCGTCCCGAGGATCTGAACATCGACCTGGGCCCCCTGGGGACCCTGCTTCCCGTGGAATGAGACCGCCCGCCCCGGGGCGGGCGTCCGGGGATGTCCGGGTTTGCTTCCGTGATCCCGGGTAGGCGATCGGCCATCACCGAGGAAAGGAACCGATCATGACCGACCGCAGCGACGACAAGGGCACCACCGACAAGCTCAAGGGCAAGGCCAAGGAGATGGTCGGTAAGGTCACCGGTGACCGGCGCAAGGAGCAGGAGGGGAAGACCGACCAGGCCAAGGGCAAGACGAAGGAGACCTTCGACGACGTCAAGGGCAAGGCCAAGGGGGTCGGGGACTCGCTGGGGAACGACCGCTCCGGCGACCGCTGACGAATCACCCGGCCTGTCCGGGATCCCCTCGCTCCGGACGGGCGCGGACCACCGGGTTCCGCGCCCGTCGGCGTGTGCGCGAACGGTTCGCGTGCTCCCCCGCGGGGTTCGCCCCGGCGGAGGGGGGCGGCAGGTCGGGGAGACCGAACCGGACATCGACCCGGGGCGCGAAGAGCACCCGGGGAGTTCCCTCCGGGGCGGGGAGACCGCAGGCGGCGATCAGGTCCTCCCGGCAGTCGAGCAGTTCCGCCCCGTGCAGCGGCCAGGTGGGGTGCTCGTTGGGCAGGTGAACGGTGGAGCCGTCGTGCCACCGGGTGTGCAGCCCCCAGCGGGCGGTGAGGAAGGCGTCCAGCGGATCGAGTTCCCCGTCCGGGATCGCCTCCCCCACCCTCACCCGGACGAACCCTGCCGGTGCCGGGACTCCGGGAGGGGTGATGCGGCGAGAGGTCCAGGTCAGTTCACGCCCCACGCGTCGTCGTCCCATCGCGGCCCACCGATAGGGCAATCGCAGCGCCGCCCTGGCGCCGAGCACCGGTACCAGGCGTTCGCACTCCAGGGTGAGGAAGACCACGCCGCGACGACCGAGGGCGTCAACGCCGTAGACCCGCACATTGGTCTCGAGGAAATCACCGAGCCAGGGCAGCCCGGGCCCCCGGCCGAAGCCGAGTCCGTGCATGCGGAAGGGAACCAGGCCCACCCAGGTCACGCCCTCGTGTACGTCGGGGCGGATTCCGGGCGGCAGGAGGGGTGCGACGACGGCCGGATCGAGCGGCCAGTGCAGGAAGGTCACCTCGAGCCATGCCTGGGAGAGCACCGTGCGGCGCAGGGGGCGCGGGCTGAGGGCGGTGAGGGGCTCAGCCGCTCCCCGGGGAGCGCCGGCGGGAACGCGGGGATCGGCCGGCACGGGGACGAACTCCGGAACCACACTCATGTCATCCAGTGTCCTCCCTCTCCCGGCCGGAGCGCCCCCGGGCCCCGCGGAGGGTATCGGCGGGTGGCGGATCGACCTCGAAGCGGGACATGATCGCGGGATGCGCATCGATTCCCTCCCCTCCCCCGATTCCGGCCGGGGTCCCGACCCGGGCCCGGTCGGGGACGAGTTGTCCGTCGATGACCTGCTGGCCCTGGACCGGGAACACGTGTGGCACCCCTACGCCCCGATGCCCGGTACCGTGCCATCGCTGCCGGTGGCCTCCGCCCGGGGAGTCCGGCTGTGCCTGGCGGACGGTACGGAGCTGATCGACGGGATGGCCTCATGGTGGTCGGCCATCCACGGTTACCGCCATCCCGTCCTGGACCGGGCGGCGCACCGACAGGTGGACCGGATGAGCCACGTGATGTTCGGTGGCCTGACCCACGAACCGGCGGTGCGCCTGTCCGCGCTGTTGGCCCGGATCACCCCCGAACCGTTGCGCCACGTCTTCCTCGCCGACTCCGGGTCGGTGTCGGTGGAGGTGGCGCTGAAGATGTGCCTGCAGTACCAGGTCTCCCGTGGACGCCCCGAAAGACGTCGCCTGCTGACCTGGCGCGGCGGCTACCACGGGGACACCTGGCATCCGATGTCGGTGTGCGACCCCGACGGCGGGATGCACCACCTGTGGTCGGGGGCGCTGCCCCGGCAGGTCTTCGTGGACGCGCCACCGGCCGAATGGGATGAGGGGTACGCCCGCGTCCTGGCCGAGGAGATCGGCCGGCACGCCGACGGGGTGGCGGCGGTGGTCGTGGAACCGGTGGTGCAGGGCGCGGGCGGGATGAGGTTCCACCACCCCGGTTACCTTCGGGTGTTGCGGGAGGCGTGCGACCGGCACGGGGTGCTGCTCGTGTTCGACGAGATCGCCACCGGCTTCGGCCGGACCGGTGAGCTCTTCGCCGCCGACCACGCGGGGGTCGCCCCCGATGTGATGTGCGTGGGCAAGGCGCTCACCGGTGGGTATCTGACGCTGGCCGCCACCCTGTGCACCCCGGCGGTGGCGCGGGGCATCGCCGGGGGCGAGGTGCCTGTGCTCGCGCACGGACCGACCTTCATGGGCAACCCGTTGGCCTGTGCGGTGGCACTGGCCTCGGTGGGACTGGTGCTCGACGGGGGGTGGCGGGCGGACGTGTCCCGACTGGAGGAGGGCCTGCGGGCGGGCCTGGAACCGGCGGCCGGAAGGCCCGGCACCCGGGATGTCCGGGTACTCGGCGGAATCGGCGTGATCGAGGTGGAGGGCGGCATCGACATGGCGACCGCGGGTCGGATCGCCACGGAGCACGGGGTGTGGCTGCGCCCCTTCCGCAACCTGGTCTACGCCATGCCGCCCTATCCGTGCACGGCGGACGAGGTCGGAACGATCACGGAGGCGATGCGGGCGGTGGCCGAGGGAGCCCGGTCATGAGCGGGGCGCGGCGTTGGGTGGTGACCGGCACCGGGACCGGCGTGGGCAAGACGGTGGTGACGGCCGCGCTGGCCGCGGCGTGGTGCGGGGCGGGGCGGCGGGTGACCGT
>NZ_VKHT01000005.1 GCF_014141535.1 Streptomyces alkaliphilus
GGGGTGCTCTGCGCGGTCGCGGTCTCCTCGGAGGGGGCGGACGCGGAGGCGGTGCCGAGGTCGGTGCGCTCGGCGGCACGCGAGGCCGCGGCGGCCTCCGCCTCTGCGGCCCGGCGCTCCTCGGCCTCCGCCACACGGCGGGCCTCGGCCTCGGCGGCCTCCGCGGCGGCGGCCTCATCGGCGGCGCGCTGCCGCTCGGCGGCCCGCTGGGCACGGATGACGGCCAGGTCGCGGGCCTCGCGCAGGTGGACGCGGGCGACGTAGTCCTCGGTGGCCTCGCTCGCCCGGGCGGAGGTGGAGGTGATCACGGAGCCGAGGGCGGGAATCTCCCCGGTGGTCTCGGCGGGATTGTCGGCGGGCCGCTCGGTGGCGGACGCGGAGGTCGAGGTGACGGCCACGGTGCCCAGCACGCCGGTCAGCACGCCACCGCGGAGGAGCCCCGCGGCACGGGACCGACGGGGCTTGCGATGGCGGCCGGTGGTACGGATCGATGACATGGCAGTCAGCCGTATCAAGAACCGGTAACGGCTCTCAACATTCGTGGAATGCGCCACAGGTCCCGAATGCCCGGGAGGAAAAGTCCGGAATGTCTTCCGTAGGGCGTACGAGGAGTGGGGAAGCCGGGTGTCCCGTCGGGGTGGTGGGCAGGCCGTTGTCCGTTATGCGACGAATAAGAATCGGCGTAGCACGGCGCCGCGCCCCCGGCAACGGCGGTATCCGACGCGCCGTCGGGGACGTGGGATACCTCACCCCGGCGAAGCGGTGTGACGATCACCCGGGAGTGGGACGCGCGGGCGGCGAAAAGGGTTGACCGGAGGGCATGATTCGGGATGAAAGACGTGAATCGGCCCCTTCCGGTGAATGGGGGAGTGCACCCCGGGAGGCAAAAAGCTCAAGGGGTGTTTCCGTCCCGCGGAAGTGCCGTTAATGCCGAAAACGCATGAGTGAGATGAATGGCGCAAAAATCTCGATTCTCGCGAAAGGTGCGAAGTGCGTTCGGCTGCGCTGTTCCCGGCCGCCACGCGAAGCGGCCGCCCTCTTTGGGGCGGCCGCGTGGTCGGGACGGTGGGGAAGGGGGCTCAGGGCCGGCCCAGCTCCCGGGAGATCCGCGCCAACTGCTCCAGCCGCCGCTCCAGCGGCGGGTGCGAGGCCAGCAGACTGCTCAGCGAGTGCTTGGAGAAGGCGGGGGCGAAGAAGAAGGCGTTGAACGCCTCGCTCTGCCGCAGGTCCCGGGTGGGGATGCGGGCCATGTCACCGGTCACCTTGGTCAGGGCGGAGGCCAGCGCGGAGGGCTTGCCGGTCAGCAGCGCCGCGCCCCGGTCGGCCGACAGCTCCCGGTACCGCGACAGCAGCCGGGTCAGCAGGAAGCTCAGCACGTACACGAGCGCGCTGATCAGCGGGATCAGCACGAAGAGGATCGCGGTGTTCTGGTTCCGCCCCCCGGCGCGGGACACCCCGCCCCACAGGGCGAAGCGGGTCATGGTGCCGGCCAGCACGCCGAGGAACGAGGCGAAGGTCATGACCGCCACGTCGCGGTGGGCGACGTGCGACAACTCGTGCGCGAGCACGCCCTCCAACTCCTCCGGCTCCAACCGGCGCAGCAGCCCCGTCGTGGCGCAGACCAGTGCCTTCTCCTGGCTGCGCCCGGTGGCGAAGGCGTTGGGCACGTCGGTGTCGGCGATCGCCACCCGTGGCTTGGGCATGTCGGCCAGCGCGCACAGCCGGTCCACGGTGGCGTGCAGCTCCGGTGCCTGCTGCGGGGTGACCTCGCGGGCCCCCATGCTGTAGGCGGCGATCCGGTCGCTGAACCAGAACTGCACGACGAACAGACCGCCCGCCAGCAGCAGCACCATCGGCCAGGCTTCCTGGAACAGCGCCAGAAGCACCCCGATGAAGACCACGTAGAGCAGTCCGATGAGGAACATGGTGGTGACCATGCGGCCGGTCAGGCCGCGGTCGGGCGCGTACCTGGTGCGTGCCATCGTCTCTCGCCTCCTCCTTCGGACTCTACTGCCCCGACCGGGCGGGCGCGGGTCGGCCGGTCCGCTCCGGTGGCGTGCCGCTCGGCCCCTCACCGGGACCGGTCGGCGCCGCCCGGATCGCGTGCCCGTCCCGGGCCGAAGGATCCCGATCGGTCCCCGGGAACCGGGAAGCCGATGAGGGGTGTCAGCCGGCATCCAGGCCGGGGGCGCCCCAGACCGGGAACCAGCGGCCGAGGTCCTCCTCGACGGGCAGCTCCCCCGCCAACAGGGCCCGCGTCTGCAGTTCCAGCGCGTTGTTCCGCCGCTGCCCGCCGCCCGGCTCGGGGGCGAAGGGATAGAAGGTGCCGCGCTTGTAGAGGTAGACGAGGGCCAGCGAGCGGCCGTCGTCGTCGCGGAAGGCCACGAGCGAGCAGAGCAGCTGCGGACCGAAGCCGGCGTCCTGGAGATGGGTGTTGACCGCGTGCAGGTCGTTGACCAGGGCGGGCAGGTCGTCGGGGGAGTGGCGGGCGCGCAGCCAGGTGTAGCCGTGGGAGTCCTTCTCCACCCCCGCCTCGCCCAGCAGCAGCTCGGCCTCCTCCTCCAGGCGGGCGAAGGCGCCGCCCTCGGCCCCGGCGAAGCACACCGATCCCGTGCCGGTGGGGGCGAACCCCGCCCCGGCCTGCAGGGTGACGGCGGCCGAGGGGAGCGCGAACAGCCGGTCGAGGTCGGGCTGGGCGGGCTTGCGCCGTCCCAGCAGTGCGTCCCAGAAACCCATGGCCGCAGCCTATGGCACCGCCCCCGCCCACCGCCCCACTCCTTTCCGGAGGGCTTCCCGCAAGGAGCCGCTCAGGCGAGCCACTGGTCCCACGCGAGGCGGCCGACCAGGACGGTGACGACGACCAGCAGGACGATCCGGATGAAGCCGGAGCCCCGGCGGATCGCCATGTGCGCGCCGATCCAGCCGCCGAGCATGTTGAAGACGGCCATCCCGAGGGCGAGCTTCCACAGCACCATCCCCTGGCTGCCGAAGACGATCAGGGCACCGAGGTTCGTGCCCACGTTCACAACCTTCGCGGTGGCGGACGCGGTGAGCATCGACAGGTGGAGCAGACCGACCAGGGCGATGATCAGGAAGGTGCCGGTGCCGGGGCCCAGCAGGCCGTCGTAGAAGCCGATGCCGACGCCGGCCACCAGCAGGACCAGCGCCATCCGTCGGCGGGTGGTGGGGATCGGGTCCCCGGCGACGTACTGCGTGCCGAAGTTCGGGCGCAGGACGACGAAGGTCGCGACGGCGAGCAGCAGCACCATGATCAGCGGCCGCAGGAACTCCGCGCTCACCGCACTCGCGAACATCGCGCCGCCGGCCGAGGCGAGGAGGGCCAGTCCGCCCGGGCGCAGGGCGAGGCGGACGTCCACCGGGTGGCGACGCGCGTAGGTGACGGCGGCGACGCCCGTGCCGGCCACCGCGACGGCCTTGTTGGTGCCCAGGGCTGTGGCGGGGGCGAGGTTGGGAAAGGCGATGAGCAGGGCGGGGATTTGCAACAGCCCCCCGCCGCCGACCACGGCGTCGACCCAGCCCGCGAGGGCGGCTGCCACGCACAGCACGACGACGGTGGTCACGGTGATCTCGGGCACGCCGGGAACTCTAATCGCACCAACTGCATGTTATCTACACCGTTATTCGCACTAGCACGACCCCGTGGCGATCGCGAATTTGCCCCGGGTGGCCCTTGACTGGTAGGGGTCCGGGCCCTTCCCGGTGTCCGACAGGTACTCCGAAAGCCTCACTTGTCACGCTTCGTGGTGACCCGGGGGCTTCCCGTCGAAGATCGATTTCCGTCATGTTTCATGATCGTTCGTCAGGTGGGGGAGATCACAAAGTTCCTCGGTGACCCCGTGTCGCAGATCACAGGAACCGGGGCATAGGATGCTGCCCAAGCTTGTGAACTGACTCACATAGCGGTGATCTTCCGGCAGTCGCCGTCGACTGGAAGGAGCGAGGTGCGGTGAACGCGTACGTTCCCATCCTCGTGCTGGGCGCGCTCGGCGCGGCCTTCGCGGTCTTCTCCGTGATCATGGCCTCGGTCATCGGCCCCAAGCGCTACAACCGGGCCAAGCTCGACGCCTACGAGTGCGGAATCGAACCGACCCCGCAACCGGCCGGTGGTGGGCGCTTCCCCGTCAAGTACTACCTGACGGCCATGCTCTTCATCGTCTTCGACATCGAGATCGTCTTCCTCTATCCGTGGGCCGTGCACTTCGACGCGCTCGGGATGTTCGGTCTGGTGCAGATGTTGATCTTCGTCGGTCTGATCGGTGTCGCCTACGCCTACGACTGGCGTCGGGGAGGGCTCGAATGGGACTGATCCGAACAGGGCCGGTACGGGGGCCGATCGGCACCACCGGCCGACCACCGCGAAGCGGAAGCATGATCGACGCGACCGTGACGCGGGACCGAGGACCCGAAAGCCCGACACCCCGGGGACCGCGGGGCACAGAGGGATCACAGGGACGACAAGGAGGTGTCCCCGATGGGACTTGAGGAGAAACTGCCCAGCGGTTTCCTGCTGACCACCGTCGAGAAGGCGGCCGGACTCGCCCGCAAGTCCTCCGTCTTCCCGGCCACCTTCGGCCTGGCCTGCTGCGCCATCGAGATGATGACCACCGGTGCCGGTCGCTACGACCTGGCCCGCTTCGGCATGGAGGTCTTCCGGGGCTCCCCCCGGCAGGCCGACCTGATGATCGTCGCCGGCCGGGTCAGCCAGAAGATGGCCCCGGTGCTGCGGCAGGTCTACGACCAGATGCCCAACCCCAAGTGGGTCATCTCCATGGGCGTGTGCGCCTCCTCCGGCGGCATGTTCAACAACTACTCGATCGTGCAGGGCGTCGATCACATCGTGCCGGTGGACATCTACCTCCCCGGCTGCCCGCCCCGCCCCGAGATGCTCCTCGACGCGATCATCAAGCTGCACGAGAAGATCAAGGACGAGAAGCTCGGCGTCAACCGCGAACGGGCGGCCCGCGAGGCGGAGGAAGCGGCGCTCAAGGCGCTGCCCACCATCGAGATGAAGGGGCTGCTGCGATGAGCGCGGCGAGCACCCCGGGCGGCGGCTCCGCGTCCGGGCCCGTCGAGAACGCGAACCCCGTCGGCGAGGTCGGCCGACGCGACGACACCGGCGAGGTCATCGCCGAGCGCCGCGGCATGTTCGGCAGCCAGGAGGGCGGCGACACCTCCGGCTACGGCGGCCTGCGCCGCACCGTCCGCCTCCCCGGCGCGACCCCCCGCCCCTACGGCGGCTGGTTCGACGAGGTGGCCGACGAACTGGAGGGCGCACTGGAGGAGCAGGGCCTGGACCCGGCGGTCGTGATCGAGAAGACCGTCGTGGACCGGGGCGAACTCACCTTCCACGTCGCCCGCGAACACCTGCTGCCGGTCTGCCGCACCCTGCGGGACGACCCCGCGCTGCGCTTCGAACTGTGCACCGGCGTCAGCGGCGTGCACATCCCCGCCGACACCGGTCGGGAGCTGCACGCCGTCCACCACCTGCGCTCGCTCACCCACGGCCGGCTGATCCGGGTGGAGACCTCCGCCCCCGACGCCGACCCGCACGTGCCCTCGGTGGTCACCGTCTACCCGACCAACGACTGGCACGAGCGCGAGGTCTACGACTTCTTCGGCCTGATCTTCGACGGGCACCCGGCGCTGACCCGGATCATGATGCCCGACGACTGGCAGGGCCACCCGCAGCGCAAGGACTACCCGCTCGGCGGCATCCCCGTCGAGTACAAGGGCGCCCAGATCCCGGCACCCGACCAGCGGAGGTCGTACAGCTGATGTCCCACGACACCACATCGCAGGGCGCCGGGACCGGCACGCCCACCGCCACCGCGGGTGCCCGGGAGACCACCGAGGGCACGGTCTACACCGTCACCGGTGGTGACTGGGACCGCGTCGCGGAGGCCGCCTCCCGCGCGGACGACGAGCGGATCATCGTCAACATGGGTCCGCAGCACCCCTCCACGCACGGCGTGCTGCGCCTGATCCTGGAGATCGACGGCGAGACCGTCACCGAGGCCCGCTGCGGTATCGGTTACCTGCACACCGGCATCGAGAAGAACCTCGAGTACCGGAACTGGACGCAGGGCACCACCTTCGTCACGCGCATGGACTACCTCACGCCCTTCTTCAACGAGGTGGCGTACTGCATGGGCGTGGAGAAGCTGCTCGGCATCACCGAGGACATCCCCGACCGCGCGGAGGTCATCCGGGTCCTGCTCATGGAGCTGAACCGGATCTCCTCCCACCTGGTGGCCATCGCCACCGGCGGCATGGAGCTGGGCGCCACCACGGTGATGATCTTCGGGTTCCGGGACCGCGAACTGTGCCTGGACCTCTTCGAGCTGATCACCGGTCTGCGGATGAACCACGCCTTCATCCGCCCCGGCGGCCTCGCCCAGGACCTGCCGCCCGGCACCATCGACGCGCTGCGCGAGTTCATCGCCACCATGCGGAAGAACCTCGTCGAGTACGACAAGCTGTGCAGCGGCAGCCCGGTCTTCAAGGCCCGGCTGAAGGACGTCGGCCACCTCGACCTGGCCGGCTGTCTGGCGCTGGGCGTCACCGGCCCGATCCTGCGCTCCGCCGGCCTGCCCCACGACCTGCGGAAGACCGACCCGTACTGCGGGTACGAGACCTACGACTTCGAGGTCCCGACCACCGACACCTGCGACTCCTACGGGCGCTTCCTGCTGCGCCTGGAGGAGATGCGGCAGTCGCTGCGGATCATCGAGCAGTGCATCGAGCGGCTGGAGCCCGGCCCGGTGATGGTCGCGGACAAGAAGATCGCCTGGCCCGCGCAGTTGGCCCTGGGCCCCGACGGCCTGGGCAACTCGCTGGACCACATCCGTACCATCATGGGCACCTCCATGGAGGCCCTGATCCACCACTTCAAGCTGGTGACCGAGGGCTTCCGGGTCCCTGCCGGCCAGGTGTACACCGCCGTGGAGTCCCCCAAGGGCGAGCTGGGCGTGCACATGGTCAGCGACGGCGGCACCCGCCCCTACCGGGTCCACTTCCGGGACCCCTCCTTCACCAACCTCGAGGCCGTGGCGGCGATGTGCGAGGGCGGCCAGATCGCCGACGTCATCGTCGCGGTGGCCTCCATCGACCCCGTGATGGGAGGCGTCGACCGATGACCGATGCGACACGGGCCGCGGAGTCCGGTGGGACCCCGGTGGCGCTGGGCATGCCCCAGCTGCCCGCCCCCGACTTCCCCGCGGAGGTTCGCGAGCGCCTGGAGACGGACGCCAGGGAGCTCATCTCCCGCTACCCCGACAGCCGCTCCGCGCTGCTGCCGATGCTGCACCTCGTGCAGGCGGAGGAGGGCTGGGTCTCCGCCACCGGCATGCGCTTCTGCGCCGAGATGCTGGACCTGACCCCCGCCGAGGTCACCGCGGTGGCCACCTTCTACACCATGTACCGGCGCAAGCCGTCGGGCGAGCACCAGGTCGGGGTGTGCACCAACACCCTGTGCGCGGTGCTCGGCGGCGACGCCATCTTCGCCGCCCTCCGGGAGCACCTGGAGGTGGACAACGGCGGCACCACCGGGGACGGCAAGGTCACGCTGGAGCACATCGAGTGCAACGCGGCCTGCGACTACGCCCCCGTGGTGATGGTCAACTGGGAGTTCTTCGACAACCAGACCATCGAGTCCGCCAAGAAGCTGGTGGACGACCTGCGGGCCGGCCGCGAGGTGATCCCCACCCGGGGCGCCCCGCTGACCGACTTCCGGGGCGCCGCCCGCATCCTGGCCGGTTTCCCCGACGAACGCCCCGACGCCGTCGCCGCCTCCGGCGCGGCCGGCCCCGCCACCCTGGCCGGACTGGAGATCGCCCGCGAGGTCGGTGCCGGTGCCCCCGAGTCCCCCGCCGGGGACGCCGGCCGGGAGGAGAAGCGCCGATGACCCCCGCGATCACCCCCGCGCCGCGCGACGGCAGCGGAAACGGCAAGGGCCACGGAACCGGTGGCGGGAAGGGCGGCGGCGCCCGGGCGGCCGAGGGCACCCGCAAGCTCGCCGAGCAGATCCTCGCCCCCGTCCTCTCCGACATCTGGGACCACGAGGCCCCCTGGACCCTGGAGTCCTACCGCCGCGCCGGCGGTTACCGGGGTCTGCGCGTCGCCCTGGACATGGCGCCGGACGACGTCATCGCCCTGGTCAAGGACGCCGGACTGCGCGGTCGCGGCGGCGCCGGCTTCCCCACCGGCATGAAGTGGCAGTTCATCCCGCAGGGCGACGACAAGCCGCACTACCTCGTCGTCAACGCCGACGAGTCCGAGCCGGGCACCTGCAAGGACATCCCGCTGCTGTTCGCCAACCCGCACTCGCTCATCGAGGGCATCGTGATCGCCTGTCACGCGATCCGCAGCGAGCACGCCTTCATCTACCTGCGCGGCGAGACCGTGCCGGTGCTGCGCCGGCTGCACCACGCCGTCGCCGAGGCGTACCGGGCCGGCTACCTCGGCAAGGACGCGCTGGGTCCGGGCAGGGACCTGGAGCTCACCGTGCACGCCGGCGCCGGCGCGTACATCTGCGGCGAGGAGACCGCGCTGCTGGACTCCCTGGAGGGACGCCGCGGTCAGCCCCGGCTGCGCCCGCCCTTCCCCGCGGTCGCCGGCCTCTACGCCTGCCCGACCGTGGTCAACAACGTGGAGTCCATCGCCTCGGTGCCGCCCATCCTGGCCCGCGGCAAGGAGTGGTTCCGCTCCATGGGCAGCGAGAAGTCGCCCGGCTTCACCCTCTACTCGCTCTCCGGGCACGTCGCCCGGCCCGGCCAGTACGAGGGCCCGCTCGGCATCACGCTGCGCCAACTGCTGGACCTCACCGGCGGGATGCGGCCCGGCCGCACCCTGAAGTTCTGGACCCCCGGTGGCTCCTCCACCCCGCTGCTGACCGCCGAGCACCTCGACGTGCCGCTGGACTACGAGGGTGTCGCCGACGCCGGGTCGATGCTCGGCACCAAGGCACTGCAGTGCTTCGACGACACCACCTGCGTGGTGCGCGCGGTCACCCGCTGGACCGAGTTCTACGCCCACGAGTCCTGCGGCAAGTGCACCCCCTGCCGGGAGGGCACCTTCTGGCTGGTGCAGCTGCTGCGCGACATCGAGGCCGGCAAGGGCTCGATGGAGGACCTCGACAAGCTCAACGACATCGCCGACAACATCAACGGCAAGTCGTTCTGCGCGCTGGGCGACGGCGCCGCCAGCCCCATCTTCTCCTCCCTGAAGTACTTCCGCGAGGAGTACGAACGGCACGTCACCGGCGGCGGCTGTCCCTTCGACCCGGCCCTCTCCACCGTCTGGGCCGACTCCACCGTCGACCCCGCCGGCCGTTCCGACGGCTCCGCCCACCTGGAGGTGAACGCATGACTGTCACCACCGACGCCTCCGCCCGCGGCGGCGACGGGGCCGGGACCCCGCCCGAGGATCTGGTGACCCTCACCATCGACGGCATCGAGATCTCCGTCCCCACGGGGACCCTGGTGATCCGCGCCGCCGAACAGATCGGCATCGAGATCCCCCGGTTCTGCGACCACCCCCTCCTCGACCCGGTCGGCGCCTGCCGGCAGTGCATCGTCGAGGTGGAGGGCCAGCGCAAGCCGATGGCCTCGTGCACCATCGCCTGCACCGACGGCATGGTGGTGCGCACCCAGCTCACCTCGCCGGTCGCCGAGAAGGCCCAGAAGGGTGTGATGGAGCTGCTGCTCATCAACCACCCGCTGGACTGCCCGGTCTGCGACAAGGGCGGCGAGTGCCCCCTGCAGAACCAGGCGATGAGCCACGGCAACGCCGAGTCCCGGTTCGAGGGCGTCAAGCGCACCTTCCCCAAGCCGGTGCCGATCTCCGCCCAGGTGCTGCTGGACCGCGAGCGCTGCGTGCTGTGCGCGCGCTGCACCCGCTTCTCCAACCAGGTCGCCGGCGACCCGATGATCGAACTGCTGGAGCGCGGCGCGCTCCAGCAGGTGGGCACCGGCGAGGACGAGCCGTTCGCCTCCTACTTCTCCGGCAACACCATCCAGATCTGCCCCGTGGGCGCGCTCACCTCGGCCGCCTACCGCTTCCGCTCCCGCCCCTTCGACCTGATCTCCTCGCCGAGCGTGTGCGAGCACTGCTCGAGCGGTTGCGCCACCCGCACCGACCACCGACGCGGCAAGGTCATGCGCCGCCTGGCGGCCGAGGACCCCCGGGTCAACGAGGAGTGGATGTGCGACAAGGGCCGCTTCGGCTTCCGCTACGCGCAGCGGCCCGACCGGCTCACCACCCCCCTGGTCCGCGACCCGGAGACCGGTGAGCTGACCGCGGCGAGTTGGCCGGAGGCGCTGGACACCGCCGCCCGCGGACTGGCCGCCGCGGTGGCCGGCGCCGGCGCCGGCGCGCTGCCCGGCGGCCGGCTCACCGTCGAGGACGCCTACGCCTGGGCGAAGTTCACCCGCCTCGCCCTGCGCAGCGCCGACATCGACTTCCGGGCCCGCCCGCACGGCGCGGAGGAGGCCGCCTTCCTCGCCGCGCACGTGGCGGGCGGCCGACCGGGCGCCGACTCGGTCACCCACACCTCCCTGGAACACGCCCCGGCGGTGCTGCTGGTCGGCTTCGAGGCCGAGGAGGAGGCCCCCGGTGTCTTCCTGCGACTGCGCAAGGGCATGCGCAGGCACGGCCTGAGGGTGTACTCGATCGCCACCCACGCCACCCGGGGCCTGACCAAGACCGGCGGCGCCCTGCTGCCCGCCGCCCCCGGCACCGAGCCCGACTGGCTGGAGGCCATCGCCCGCGAGGAGGACGGCCACGGCGCGGGCACCGCGCTGCGCGCCGACGGCGCGGTGATCGTGGTCGGTGAGCGGCTGGCGACCGTGCCCGGCGGGTACACAGCCGCCGTCGCGGCGGCCGCCGCGACCGGCGCCCGCCTGGTGTGGATCCCCCGCCGGGCCGGCGAGCGCGGCGCGCTGGAGGTCGGCGCGCTGCCCGGGCTGCTGCCCGGCGGCCGGCCCGAGGGCGATCCGCGCGCCCGCCTGGAGGTGGCCGGTGTCTGGGGCGTGGACCCCGCCGACCTGCCCTCCGGTCCCGGTCGCGACACCTCCGGCATCCTGGAGGCCGCCGCCGCCGGGCGCCTGGCGGCGCTGGTGGTCGGTGGGGTGGAGGTCGACGATCTGCCCGACCCGGCCCGCGCGCTCGCCGCCCTGGACCGGATGCGCGACGAGGGCTTCCTGGTCAGCCTGGAGCAGCGGCCCTCGGAGGTCACCGAGCGGGCACACGTGGTGCTGCCGGTGGCGGCCGTCGTGGAGAAGGGCGGTTCCTTCCTCAACTGGGAGGGACGTCTGCGTCCCTTCGAGCCGGCGATCAAGCCCGACCAGATGACCCGCCGCCAGGTCCAGCCCGACCTTCGGGCCCTGCACATGCTGGCCGACGCGCTGGACGTGCCGCTGGGTCTGCCGGATGTCGCCGCCGCCCGCCGCGAGCTGGACCGGTTCGAGGAGTGGGGCGGCGAGCTGCCGGTCGGTCCGACCGCCCGCCCCACCGAGCTGCCCCGGCCGCGCGCCGGTGAGGCGGTCCTGGCCGGTCACCGGATGCTGCTGGACCGCGGCCGACTCCAGGAGGGCGACGAGGCGCTGGCCGCCACCCGGCACGACGCGCCCGCCCGGGTCTCGCCCGCCACCGCCGGGGAGTGCGACCTGGCCGACGGCGGCCGGGTCGAGGTCACCGGCCCGGCCGGCGGGGTCCGGATGCCGCTGGCGGTCACGCCCGGGATGCCCGACGGCGTGGTCTGGCTGCCGCTCAACTCCGTGGGGCGCGGGGTCCACCGCGACCTGGGGGCCGTGCCCGGCGACACCGTGCGCCTGGCCCCGGCACCGGAGGCGCCCGTCACCGCCTCCGTCACCGCTTCCGTCACCGAGAAGGGAGGGGACGCATGACGAGCGCCGACGCCGTGCTCGCGCAGGAGGCCGACCTGTCGATGTTCGGCACGGATCCGTTCTGGCTGATCCTGCTCAAGGCGGTCTGCGTCTTCGCGTTCCTCATGGGCACCGTGCTGATCTCCATCGTGATGGAGCGCAAGGTGGTCGCCTGGATGCAGCTGCGCATCGGCCCCAACCGCCACGGCCCGTGGGGGATGCTCCAGTCCCTGGCCGACGGCATCAAGCTGATGCTCAAGGAGGACATCGTCGTCAAGGCGGCCGACAAGCCCGTCTACATCCTGGCGCCGATCCTGGCGGTGATCCCCGCCTTCATGGCCTTCGCGGTGATCCCCTTCGGGCCCGCCGACGACCCGGTGACGATCTTCGGCACCGAGACCGTCCTGCAGCTGACGGACCTGCCGGTGGCACTGCTGTACGTGCTGGCCACCTCGGCGATCGCGGCCTACGGCACGGTCCTGGCCGGTTGGTCCTCCGGCTCGACCTACCCGCTGCTGGGCGGGGTGCGGGCGACCGCGCAGATCATCTCCTACGAGGTCGCGATGGGCCTGTCCTTCGCGGCCGTCTTCCTGTACTCCGGGACGATGTCCACCTCGGGCATCGTCGGCGCGCAGGCCGACCGCTGGTTCGTGGTCATCCTGCCGGTGTCCTTCCTCATCTACCTGGTGTCGATGGTCGGCGAGGCGCACCGGGCCCCGTTCGACATGCCCGAGTCCGAGGGCGACCTCGTGGGCGGCTTCAACACCGAGTACTCCTCGATCAAGTTCGCGATGTTCATGCTCGCGGAGTACATCCACATGGTCACCGTCTCCGCCCTGATGGTGACGATCTTCCTGGGCGGCTGGCGGGCCCCGGCGCCGATCAGCACCTGGTGGGAGGGGGCCAACTCCGGTTGGTGGCCCATCCTGTGGTTCGTCGTCAAGTTGCTGGGCGTGCTCTTCGTCTTCGTCTGGCTGCGCGGCACCCTGCCCCGGGTGCGCTACGACCAGTTCATGGCGCTGGGCTGGAAGGTCCTCATCCCGGTCGCGCTGGTCTGGCTGATGCTCGTCGCCACCGTGCGGGCGCTCCAGCTGGAGGGTCGCACCCTCGGCGACATCATCTTCTGGGTGCTCGGCGGCATGGTGGTGCTGCTGATCGTCTCCTTCCTGGTGGACCTGACCCGGGACCGCGCCGAGCGCGGACGGGAGGAGGAGGGGGCCGAGGAGGCGGAGTTCGATCCGATGGCCGGGGGCTACCCCGTTCCACCGCTGCCCGGCCAGAGCCTGCCGCCGGTGCCGCGCCGGCCCGCCCGCGGCCCCCGCACCGAGCGGGAGCCCGCGTCGGTCCCCGCCGGCACCGAGGGGTCCGACGGGTCCGCCGACGGCGGCACCGACGGCCCGACCGACGACACGACTTCACGGAAGGAGGGGAACGATGCCTGAGTTCGAGAACCCGGTGGCCGGGTTCGGGGTCACCTTCAAGGCGATGTTCAAGCGGCGCCTCACCGAGCAGTACCCCGAGCAGAAGAAGCCCACCGCGCCCCGCTTCCACGGACGCCACCAGCTCAACCGCCACCCGGACGGGCTGGAGAAGTGCATCGGCTGCGAGCTGTGCGCCTGGGCCTGCCCGGCCGACGCCATCTACGTCGAGGGCGCCGACAACACCGAGGAGGAGCGCTACTCGCCCGGTGAGCGGTACGGCCGCGTCTACCAGATCAACTACCTGCGCTGCATCCTGTGCGGCCTGTGCGTGGAGGCGTGCCCCACCCGCGCGCTGACCATGACCAACGAGTACGAGCTGGCCGACCGCAGCCGCGAGTCGCTCATCTTCACCAAGGAGGAGCTGCTCGCCGGACTGACCGACGGGATGGTCGAGGCACCGCACGCCATGTACCCGGGCGCCGACGAGCAGTCGTACTACCGGGGCGAGGTCCGTGCGGCGGCCGAGGGCACCGAGCGTCAGGTCGCCTTCTCCAAGGGGGAGACCGGCCCGGCCGACGCTCCCCCCGCGGGGACCGCGAGCGACGACTCCGGCACCGCGAACCCGATCGGCACGGCGAACGACGCGAGCGGCACGGAGGTGCGGTCGTGAGCACGCTGACCGCCCTCGCCGCGGAGACCACCACCTCCGGTGGCGAGGCGGCACAGTTCTGGATCCTGGCCCCGATCGCCGTCGCCGGCGGCCTGGGCACGGTGCTGATGCGCCGCGCGGTGCACTCCGCGCTGTGCCTGGCCGGGACGATGATCATCCTGGCCCTGTTCTACCTGGCCAACGGCGCCTACTTCCTGGGCGTCGTGCAGATCGTCGTCTACACCGGCGCGGTCATGATGCTCTTCCTGTTCGTGCTGATGCTGGTCGGCGTGAGCGCGGCGGACTCCCTGAAGGAGACGCTCAAGGGCCAACGGCTGCTGGCCGCCGCCTGCGGCCTGGGCCTGGGCATCCTGCTGATCGCGGGCATCGGCCAGGCGTCGGTCGGCTCCTTCACCGGGCTCGCCGAGGCCAACGCCAACGGCAACGTGCAGGGCCTGGCGAGCCTGCTGTTCACCCGGTACGTGGTCGCCTTCGAGGTGACCGGCGTGCTGCTGACCATCGCCGCGGTGGGCGCCACCCTGCTGACCCACCGCGAGCGCATCGAGCGCAACAAGAGCCAGCGCGAGCAGGCCGAGGAGCGGGTGCGCTCCGGCGAGCAGCTGCCGCCGCTGCCCGCCCCCGGCGTGTACGCCCGGCACAACGCGGTGGACATCCCCGGCCTGCTGCCGGACGGCCGCCCCTCGGACCTGTCCGTCAACCCCACGCTGCGGGAGCGCGGTCAGGTCCGCGAGGTGCACGAGCAGGCGCTGGCCGACCTGGCGGCGATCGAGCGCCGGACGGCCGAGTACCAGGGACGCGCCGTCACCGTCACCCCGCCCCGGCGGGCCGGTGACGCCGCCCCCGCCGACACCACCACCGGTGCCGGCGACGAGCGCGCCCACGACGCCGAGCGCGCCGAGCGCGACAACGGCAGGGACAACGGTCCGGACGCGGCAGGCGAGGAGGCCCGTCGGTGAGCCCCGAGAACTATCTCCACCTGGCCGCGCTGCTGTTCACCATCGGCGCCTGCGGCGTCCTGGTGCGGCGCAACGCCATCGTGGTCTTCATGTGCGTGGAGCTGATGCTCAACGCCGGGAACCTGGCGCTCGTCGCCTTCTCCCGCATGCACGGCAACCTCGACGGCCAGATCATGGCGTTCTTCGTCATGGTCGTCGCCGCGGCCGAGGTCGTCGTCGGCCTGGCGATCATCGTCATGCTCTACCGCTCCCGGCACTCGGCCTCGGTCGACGACGCCAGTCTGATGAAGCTGTGAGGGGATTGGACCTGTGGAGTCACTGATCGGACTGCTCCTCGCGCCGCCCTTGCTCGGCGCCGCGGTGCTGTTGCTCGGCGGCCGGCGCCTGGACCGCGTCGGCCACTGGATCGGCACCGCCCTGGCCGCGACATCCTTCGCGGTCGCGGTCGTGCTCTTCGCCGACCTGCTGGGTCGGGACGCGGGCGATCGCACCCTCACCCAGCACCTGTACAGCTGGATCCCGGTCGGCGGCTTCCAGGCGGACATCGCCTTCCGGCTGGACCAGCTGTCGATGACCTTCGTGCTGTTGATCACCAGCGTCGGCACGCTCATCCACCTGTACTCGGTCGGGTACATGGAGCACGACGAGCGCCGCCGCCGCTTCTTCGGCTACCTGAACCTCTTCCTGGCGGCGATGCTGCTGCTGGTCCTCGCCGACAACTACCTCCTGCTGTACGTCGGCTGGGAGGGCGTGGGCCTGGCCTCCTTCCTGCTGATCGGCTTCTGGCAGCACAAGCCGAGCGCGGCCACCGCCGCGAAGAAGGCGTTCGTGGTCAACCGGGTCGGTGACATCGGCCTGGCCATCGCCATCCTGGTCATGTTCACCACCTTCGGCACCTTCGCCTTCGGCGAGGTCCTGCCGGCCGCGGCCGAGGGCGGCGCGACCGAGACCACCATGACCCTCATCGGCCTGATGCTGCTGCTCGCCGCCTGCGGCAAGTCGGCCCAGGTGCCGTTGCAGTCCTGGCTGGGCGACGCGATGGAGGGCCCGACCCCGGTCTCCGCCCTCATCCACGCCGCCACCATGGTCACCGCCGGCGTCTACCTGATCGTCCGCTCCGGCGCGATCTTCGAGGCCGCCCCCGACGCGCAGACCGCCGTCATCGTGGTCGGCGCCGTCACCCTGATCTTCGGGGCGATCGTCGGATGCGCCAAGGACGACATCAAGAAGGCGCTGGCCGGCTCGACCATGTCGCAGATCGGCTACATGATGCTGGCCGCCGGGCTCGGCCCGATCGGCTTCGTCTTCGCGATCATGCACCTGGTCACCCACGGCTTCTTCAAGGCCGGGCTGTTCCTCGGCGCCGGATCCGTCATGCACGGCATGAACGACGAGGTGGACATGCGCCGCTACGGCGGCCTGCGGCGGTACATGCCGGTCACCTTCGTCACCTTCGGCCTCGGCTACCTGGCCATCATCGGCTTCCCGTACCTGTCGGGCTTCTTCTCCAAGGACGAGATCATCTACGCCGCCTTCGGGCGGGGCGGGGCCCAGGGCTGGATCCTGGGCGGGGTCACCCTGCTGGGCGCGGGCCTGACCGCGTACTACATGACCCGCATCATGATCCTCACCTTCTTCGGCGAGAAGCGCTGGCAGCCGGACGCCGCCGGCAACGAGCCGCACCCGCACGAGTCGCCGCGCACCATGACGATCCCGATGATCGTGCTGGCCGTCGGCTCGGTCTTCGCCGGCTTCCTGTTCAACCTCAACCACGCCTTCGTGGACTGGCTCTCGCCGGTCACCGGCATCGCGGAGGGCGACTCGCCCGTCAGCCACCTGACGGTCTCGATCGCCGCCACCACCGTGATGCTCATCGGCGTGGCCATCGCCTGGCTCCAGTACGGCCGCCGTCCGGTCCCGGACCACGCGCCCACCGGCCGGTGGGTCACCCGGGCCGCCCGCCGCGACCTGCTGCAGGACGACTTCAACCACGCGGCGTTCGTCCTGCCGGGCAACTACCTCACCCGGGGCCTGGTCTACGTCGACCACAAACTGGTGGACGGGGTGGTCAACGGCACCGCCGCCGCCTTCGGCGGACTGTCGGGCCGGCTGCGTCGGGTGCAGAACGGCTACGCCCGCTCCTACGCGGTCTCGATGTTCGGCGGTGCGGCGCTCCTGATCGCCGTGACCCTGCTGATGAGGGCGGTCTGAGATATGTCATTTCCCCTGTTGACGGCCACCGTCGTGCTGCCCGCGATCGGCGCGGTGGCCACCGCGGCGGTGCCCGCCGCCCGCCGCGAGGCGGCCAAGTGGCTGGCCCTGCTGTTCTCCCTGGGCACCCTCGCCCTGGCGACGGCGGTCCTGCTCAACTTCCAACCGGGTGGCGACCGCTACCAGTTGACCGAGTCCCACGCCTGGATCCCGGCCTTCGGGGTCCGCTACGAACTGGGCGTGGACGGCATCGGCGTCGCGATGATCGCGCTCACCGCCGTCATCGTGCCCTTCCTCATCGGGGCCGGCTGGAACGACGCCGACCCGCGGGAGGGCGAGACGCCCGCCGACCGCCGGTGGCGCCCCACCCAGGGCTTCTTCGCCCTGATCCTCATGGTGCAGGCGATGGTCATCATGTCCTTCGCCGCCACCGACATCTTCCTCTTCTACATCTTCTTCGAGGCCATGCTCATCCCGATGTACTTCCTCATCGGGGGCTTCGGGGACCGTGCCGGCGAGCACGGCGAGGAACGACAGTCCAAGCAGCGCACCTACGCCGCGGTGAAGTTCCTGCTCTACAACCTCGCCGGCGGTCTGGTCATGCTGGCGGCCGTGGTCGGCCTGTACGCCGTCACCGCCGGCCAGCTGGAGGGCGGCGGCACCTTCTCCCTCCAGGCCATCACCGAGGCGCGCGCCACCGGTGAGCTGACCTTCGCGCAGAACACCGAACGCCTGCTGTTCCTCGGCTTCTTCCTCGCCTTCGCGATCAAGGCGCCGCTGTGGCCGCTGCACACCTGGCTGCCCAACGCCATGGGCGAGTCCACCGCCCCGGTGGCCGTCCTGATCACCGCCGTGGTCGACAAGGTGGGCACCTTCGCGATGCTGCGCTTCTGCCTGGGTCTCTTCCCCGAGGCGAGCGTCTGGGCCACCCCCGTGGTGCTGGCGCTGGCCCTGGTGTCGATCATCTACGGCGCCCTGCTGGCCCTGGGCCAGCGGGACATGAAGCGGCTGATCGCCTACGCCTCGATCAGCCACTTCGGCTTCATCGTGCTCGGCATCTTCGCGATGACCGGACAGGGCCAGAGCGGTGCCACCCTCTACATGGTCAACCACGGCATCGCCACCGCCGCCCTGATGCTGGTCGCGGGCTTCCTGATCTCCCGCCGCGGCTCCCGGCTCATCGCCGACTACGGCGGGGTGCAGAAGACCGCGCCGGTGCTGGCCGGTACCTTCCTGGTCGGCGGGCTGGCGACGCTCTCCCTGCCGGGCACCGGACCGTTCGTCAGCGAGTTCCTCGTCCTGGTCGGCACCTACAGCCGCTACCCGGTCGCCGGGATCATCGCCTGCGCCGGCATCGTGCTCGCCGCGCTCTACGTGCTGATCCTCTACCAGCGCACCATGACCGGCCCGACCCGCCCCGACCTGGAGCGGATGCCCGACCTGCGGCCCCGCGAACTGGCCGTGGTCGGACCGCTGATCGCGCTGGTGCTCTTCCTCGGCGTCTTCCCCAAGCCGTTGACCGACATCGTCGACCCGGCGGTCGAGCACACCCTGTCGGACGTCGGGGTGGAGGACCCCGCCCCTGAAGTGGAGGCCCGCCCGTGAGCCCGGTGATCCACCCCTACACCGCCGCACCCGCCCTGCTGACGCAGGCGCAGGAACGGCTGGAGGCGCCGCAGATCGAGTGGGTGGCGCTCTCCCCGACCCTGATCGTGCTCGGCGCGGCCGCCATCGGCATCCTGGTCGAGGCGTTCGCCCCGCAGCGCGGTCGGTACCTCACGCAACTGCTGCTCTCCGTCCTCGGCATCGCCGCCGCCTTCGCGGCCGTGGTGGGCCTGGCGGCGAGCGGCTACGCGACCACGCGGGCGGAGATCGCCGGCATGGGCTCGATCGCGGTGGACGGCCCCACGCTGTTCCTCCAGGGCGTGCTGCTGCTGGTCGGCCTGGTCTCGTTGTTCCTCTTCGCCGAACGGCGACTGGAACCCGCCGAACACGGCCGCGCGGTGGACTCCTTCACCGCCCAGGCCGCCGCCGTCCCCGGCGGACCGGCGGAGCGGGAGGCGGTGAAGGCGGGCCGCACCACCACCGAGATCTTCCCGCTGCTGCTCTTCGCCCTCGGCGGCATGCTGATCTTCCCCGCCGCCAACGACCTGCTGGTCCTGTTCATCGCCCTCGAGGTCTTCTCGCTGCCGCTGTACCTGCTCTGCGCCCTGGCCCGCCGCCGGCGGCTGCTGTCGCAGGAGGCCGCGGTGAAGTACTTCCTGCTGGGCGCCTTCGCCTCGGCGTTCCTGCTGTTCGGCATCGCCCTGCTCTACGGCTACGCCGGCACCCTCGACTACGCCGGCATCGCCGACGTCGTCGCCGGTTCCCCCGCCGCGCTGGACGCCGGTCTGGCCTCCACCATGGGCAACGACGTCTACCTGCTCATCGGTGGGGCGCTGCTGATGATGGGTCTGCTGTTCAAGGTCGGCGCGGTGCCGTTCCACATGTGGACCCCGGACGTCTACCAGGGCGCGCCCACGCCGGTCACCGGCTTCATGGCCGCCGCCACCAAGGTCGCCGCCTTCGGTGCCCTGCTGCGCCTGCTGTACGTGGTGCTGCCGGGCATGCGGTGGGACTGGGAGCCGGTGCTGTGGGGCGTGGCCATCGCCTCGATGGTGGCCGGCGCGGTCATCGCCATCACCCAGACCGACGTCAAGCGCCTGCTGGCCTACTCCTCGATCGCCCACGCCGGCTTCATCCTCACCGGCGTGCTGGCGGTCAGTGAGGACGGCGTCTCCTCGGTGCTGTTCTACCTGGCGGCCTACTCCTTCGTGACGCTGGGCGCCTTCGCCGTGGTCACGTTGGTGCGGGACGCGGGCGGGGAGGCCACCCACCTGTCGAAGTGGGCCGGGCTGGGGCGGCGTTCGCCGCTGCTGGCCGGGGTCTTCTCGCTGTTCCTGCTGGCCTTCGCGGGCATCCCGCTGACCTCCGGTTTCACCGGGAAGTTCGCGGTCTTCCGGGCGGCGGCCGAGTCGGGCGCGATCGGTCTGGTCATCGTCGGTGTCCTGGCCTCGGCGGTGGCGGCGTTCTTCTACATCCGGGTGATCGTGCTGATGTTCTTCAGCGACCCGCAGGAGAGCGGCCCCTCGGTGGTCATCCCGAGCCCGATGACCACCTCGGTGGTCGGGCTGGCCGCCGTGGTCACGCTGGTGCTGGGCATCGCGCCGCAGTACTTCCTGGACCTGGCGCAGCAGGCGGCGGTCTTCGCCTTCCGCTGAGCCGGTTCCGCCCCACGGCCCCCGGGGCCGCCCCTCACGGGCGGCCCCGGGGGCCTTTCCGGCTCCGGGCGGGGCCCCGGCTCCGGGCGGGGCCCCGGCTCCGGGCCGGGACCGGTTCAGGAGGGGTCGGGGACGAGGGTCTCGGTGCCCCGGTCCTCCCACTCCACCACCATGTCGTCGCCGGAGAGCCGCAGGAGAGCGGACCAGTCCTCCTGCGCGGGGGAGCCATCGCCCGTGCCGTCGCCGGCCAGGCAGGTGAACTCCACGACCACGACCCCGTCCGCCCCGCCCCCGGCGGGGGCGGGCCGGCCCCAGCAACCGGTCGGTGGGTCCCCGGCGGAGTAGGTGACGGTGGCGCCCCCCTCGGTCACGGTGAGCGTGCGGCCCTGGGCCTCGGGGTCGATCCACAGGCCGTCGGGGAGCGCGGGCGCCGCCGGGTCCGGTGAGCCCTCCCCGGCGGCGTCACCGGGATCGCCGGTCTCCCCGGGCTCGGCTTCCTCGGCCGGGGCGTCCCCGCCCTCGGCCGACGGGGTCCCGGCGGCGTCGGGGGCGCTCCCGGTGCCGCCGTCGGCCCCGGTGCCGCCGTCGCCGCCGCAGGCGGCGCACAGGCCCACCATAAGGGCGAGGACGGGAAGGAGCCCCGGCCTCCCGATGATCCTCCTCGTCCGGGAACGGGTCTCGTGTGGTGTGCCGGCCATCCGGGTCTCCTCGGTTCTCGTGTCCGCCCGCCGCCCCTTTGCCAACGCAACCGCACGGTAACGACCCCCGACCGAACCGGCCAGGGGTCGTTCGAGGTCTCCCGCCGGTCCTCACCGGAGCCGGCCGGAACGTTCACGAGCGGGGGGATCAGCCCTCGGAGTCGATCTCGAACTCCGCGCCGAGGTCCCCGAGGTCCAGGTCCCCGAGGTCCATGTCGCCGAAGTCGAGGCCGGGGGGCGGCGTCGTGCCGGAGAGGTCCAGCGCCTTGGCGTACTCGACGGTCCCGCGGGATTCCCAGCGCACGCTCAGGGTGTCGCCGTTCACCGAGGCCAGGCCGGCGCGCTCCTCGTCCGGCACGCCGGTCTCCGGGTCGGTGCACACCAGCGCCAGCGCCACCCCGCCCCCCGCCATCCGGGCCGGGCCGACGCAGAGCGTGGCGTCCTCGTCGCCCTGGAGCAGAGCCTCGCCGTCCACGATGGAGAGGGTCTGGGTGGGGGGTTCCGCGGTCATCCAGACGGCCTCGTACTCCGCCGGGGGAGCTTCGCCCGAACCCCCCGGCGCGTCGTCCCCGGCCGGTTCGTCGGCCTCCTCGGCGCCCTCGTCCCGCGGCTGCGCCGTGGCCTCGTCCCCGTCGGATCCGGTCTCCGCCGCGGCGGCGTCGTTCCCGCCGTCACCCGCGCAGCCGCTCAGCAGGAGCGCCGCGACCGCCGCCGCGGCGGGTGCCGCGAGCCGTACCGACCTGTGCATGGGGGTCCCCCTCGGTGATGTCACACGATGCCGCGGCACCTCCCGGGGTGCCGCGTGGTTTCTCCGGCGTCGCCGGACGCGCCCACGCTAGCGGTTCCCCGTGACACCGGGGGGTGACGGTGACCGACCCGGGACATCACCGTGCCGATCCCGCCGGCCCGGGCGCCGTTTCCGCCGTTTCCGCGGTTCCGGGCCGGTCCCCGGGGCGGGGCGCGCCCCGCCCCGGGGCTTCGGGGAACGGCTCAGCGCGCCGGCTCGATCCGACCGGTCACCTCGCCCAGCCCGATCCGGGCGCCGCCGGGCCCGGGCGCCCAGGCGGTCAGTGTCACCTCGTCGCCGTCCTCCAGGAAGGTCCGCTTCCCGAAGCCGCCCCCGATCGGGTCCCGACCGTTGCGGGTCAGCTCCAGCAGGCAGCCGAGCTGGTGCGGCTCCGGACCGGAGACGGTGCCCGAGGCGTACAGGTCACCGGTGCGCAGCGAGGCGCCGTTCACGGTCAGGTGGGCCAGCTGCTGGGCGGCGGTCCAGTACATCGCGGAGAACGGCGGCTCGGCGATGGTCTCACCGTTGAGTCGGACGGTGATCCGCAGGTCGTACCCGTACCCGGGGCCGTCCCCCGGGGAGGACGCGTCCCCGGCGGTGTCGTCCAGGTAGGGGAGCAGGGGATGGGTGCGCTCCGGCGGGGCCGTGCGGGCCTCCTCCAGGGCCTCCAGCGGTGTGATCCACGCCGCGACGGAGGTGGCGAAGGACTTCCCCAGGAAGGGACCCAGTGGCACGTACTCCCACGCCTGCACGTCCCGGGCCGACCAGTCGTTGAGCAGGCACAGGCCGAAGACGTGGTCCCGGAACCCGCTCATCGGCACCGTCTCCCCGAGCCGGGAGGGCACGCCGACGACGAAGCCCACCTCCGCCTCGATGTCCAGGCGCCCGGAGGGGCCGAAGAGCGGCTCCTCCGCGCCCGGCGGGCGTCGCTGGCCGCTGGGGCGCACCACCGGGGTGCCGGAGACCACGACGGTGCCGGCGCGGCCGTGGTAGCCGATCGGCAGGTGCTTCCAGTTGGGGGTGAGCGGGTCGCCGTCGGGCCGGAAGAGCCGGCCGACGTTGGAGGCGTGGTGTTCGCTGGAGTAGAAGTCGACGTAGTCGGCGACGGTGAAGGGCAGGTGCATGGTCACCCCCGTCAGGGGGTGCAGCAGGCCGGCCTCCTCGATCCGGGCCGTCCGGTCGGGGTCGGTCACCGCCGTGCGCAGCGCGGCCCGCACCCGGCTCCACGCCGGGCGCCCGGCGGCGAGCAGCGGATCGAGGGAGGGGGCGGTCAGCAGGGCGGCCTCGGGGGCCTCCAGAAGGTTCAGGAGACGGATGGCGGCGCCCGCGTCCAGGACCCGGTCGCCGAGACGAACGCCGATTCGTGGCCTTTCGGGCGCGTCCGGGGTGGTGTACACGCCGTAGGGAAGATTGTCCGGACCGAAGAGGTCGTCCGCGGTCGGCTCGGTCGTGCTCGCTTCAGACATGGGAGGCAGAGTAGTCCCGGGTGCTCCCGCAGGAGCACCGTCGAAGAGGATGTCGGGGGTACGCGCCGGTGGTGATCGACTTCCGACCGGTTACGCTGCCGAGGACATTCGCAGCGCAGACAGGAGAGTGGCTCGTGACCGTCGTGGGGCCCTTCGGGGCGAGCGTGCGGGACAAGGCCCTTGAAGCCGATGTCCGGGCCGGTCTGGCGGCGGTCGAGGAGGGCCTGATCGAGGCCACCGAGAGCGATGTCCCGTTCATCACCAAGGCCGCCCAGCACCTGGTGCGGGCCGGCGGCAAGCGGTTTCGTCCCCTGCTGGTGGTGCTCTCCGCGCAATTCGCGGACGCGAATGCCCCCGGGGTGGTCCCGGCCGCCGTCGTGGTCGAGCTGACCCACCTGGCGACCCTCTACCACGACGACGTCATGGACGAGGCCGAGGTCCGGCGCGGCGTGCCCAGCGCCAACACCCGCTGGGACAACTCGGTGGCCGTCCTCACCGGCGACTTCCTCTTCTCCCGGGCCTCGGCGATCGTCGCGGGCCTGGGGCCGGAGGCCGTGCGCATCCAGGCCGAGGCGTTCGAGCGTCTGGTCACCGGCCAGATCCAGGAGACCACCGGCCCCCGCCCCGGCGAGGACCCGATCGAGCACCACCTGCGGGTCATCGCCGGCAAGACCGGCTCGCTGATCGCCGTCTCCGGCCGCTTCGGCTCCCTGATGTCGGGGGCCGACCCCCGGATCGTCGCCGATCTCACCGAGTTCGGGGAGCGGATCGGCGTCGCCTTCCAACTCGCCGACGACGTCCTGGACATCGCCGGCGAGGCCCGTGAATCGGGCAAGACCCCCGGCACCGACCTGCGGGAGGGCATCCCCACGCTGCCGGTGCTGCGGCTGCGCGAGCGCGCGCTCGCCGGGGGCTCGGAGGACGACCGGCGGCTGCTGGAACTGGTCGAGGGCGACCTCACCGACGACGCCCGGCTCGCCGAGGCCCTGGCCGGGATGCGGACCAACCCGGCGCTCGCCCGGGCCCGCGAGGACACCCGCCGCCAGGCCGAACTGGCCCGCGAGAGCCTCGCCGACCTCCCGGACGTGCCGGCCCGAACGGCCCTCGCCTCGCTGTGCGACGCCGTGGTGGACCGCACCTCCTGAGTCCTGT
>NZ_VKHT01000050.1 GCF_014141535.1 Streptomyces alkaliphilus
GGGGTGAGGGATGTGCGGGCGGGGGACCGGCGTGCGGGCCGCAACCGGGCCGCTCGCAGGCGTACAGCGGCTCCTCGTGTTCCCCGGACCGGCCAACGGCTTCCGCCGTTTGGGTCAACTCCCTGCACCAGGCGCAGCGGCGCAGACCTCGGACGGGGTCCCGGAGCGCTGGGGACATGGCCACCGATGCCCCGGGTCTCGGATCGGACATGCCGCCTCCTTCGTGGTGGTCATCGTGTGACGCACCGTATGAAGGGGGCGTGAGGGCAATATTCCTCTCGGTAATAACCGCTGATCAGCGGGTTCGCATTCACTCGTCCAGGTGAAAGCGAACGGACATGCGACGGATCTGCTCCTTCACCGTCGCGCGCTCCGCCGTCCGGATCCTGCGCAGCGTCGCGCGAGCGACCGGATGGTTGCGGATCAGCTGTGGAGCGGTCCGCTCGGCGGCCTCCAGCTCGCTCAGGGCCCGCTCCCGCCGCCCGGACCACAGATATGCCCGGGCCAGATCCATCCGGTAGTGCCCCCGCCGCGACCGGGGCAGCGCGGACACCACTGTTTCCGGGATCTCCTGGTGCAGCAGCAACGCCCGATCGTGCTGCGCCATCTCCAGCTCAACATTCACGCCGTGGATCGCGACGTTGCCCCGGGAGAACGTCAACGAGTGCCGATCGAACGCCAGACGCGGCAGTCGGGAGGCCGCCTCCTCGGCTTCCTCGATCCGGTGCCGGGCCTCGGCCTCCGCTCCAGCGCGCGCAGCGGACACCGCCGCCCGCAGGTGCAGGCTTCCCCACACCCGTACGGCCGCCGCGTCCCCTCGTCGGTACGGCTCCTCCACGGCACGTAGTGCCTGGTCGGCGAGTGCCAGGGAATCGTCCCAATCGGCGGTGGTCCACATGTCCCACACCCGCATCCAGTCGGCCACGGCCGGCAGCATCTCGTCGCCCGAGCGCCGCGCGGCCCAGGACGCGCGCTCACAGCTCATCGCCACCAGCTCGGGGTGCCCGAGGGCGTGCGCGGCGGTGTGCCCGAACTTGCAACCGATGGCGTACACCGCGTACGCCTCTTCCCGCTCCCGGCCGCTCGCGTGCTCCGCCAGGGCCCTGGCTTCCCGCAGCAGCTCCGGAAGCAGCTCCAGAATCCGGGAGTTCGCCGCGTCGTCCCGCAGCCGGTGGAGTACCGCCGTCCTCCGCCACAGGTCGGTGGACGATGGGGGAGCGCCTTCCCACCGGGGTGGCAGGTCGTAACGACGCAGCTCCCGCAGGATCAGTGCCGCCGACTTCTGCCACTGCACGTCTTCGACAGCCGTTGGGTAGGGCCTCTCGATCAGGTCGTTGGGGTGGATGTGCAGTGCGGCGGCCAGTTTGTTGATGACACTGGTGCGGTCCAGCTCCTGACGGCCCTTCTCCACCTTGCTGACCCAACCCTGCGAAAGTCGCAGTTCGGCGGCGAGATCGGCCTGGGTCAGCCCGAGGCGCAACCGAGCGTTACGGACGCGCTGTCCGATCGCCTCGGCCTCGGTGAGCATGATGCGCGGCGGACGGTGCTGGGGCATCGTGGCCTCCGTTCGTCTTGCGGGTCGCACCCCGGACGGTACCCCCGGTCTTCGGGTTGGGATCAGAGCGACGGCTCCAACGCCGCCCGCTGACGGCGTCGTTCCGCTGCGCCGGCTTGCCGATACCGACGGCCTGCCGATCATGACCGACAACCCGCTCCACCCGACTGCCCCGGACCTGGCGTCGTCCTCGCTGCCGGGGGCTTGAAGAATAAGGAAAGTGACCTCAAGGGCATCGATGTCCACGCTCAGGTGGACGACGGCGCGCCCGTCGTTCACGCCAGTGAGCACCGGGTCCTCTCGCCCTCACCACCCTTACGGGGCAACAACAGGCGGCCGTGGTGCCGGATACCTCGCTTCCCGGCTCCCCCTTCCTGGGGCACCGGGAGGGACGACCTCACTACAGCGGCAGGCGCACCGCTTCGGCCAGCTCTCGCATTTGGGGAGTCAGTGTCCGGCGGCGTCGCACCATGCGGCCCATGATGTCCTGCGCGTACCGCTGGTGGGGGAGCCATTGGGGCGCTGCCCGGTGTACGTCCAGGAGGGTTTCCACGGCTTCGCCGTACTGCCGGGTGCGCACCTGGGCGTCAGCCACGTCGAGAAGGTGACGGTTGCGGTGCCCGACAACGGGAGCCAGCTTCCGACCGTTGATGCGCCCGGCCACCTTCAACGCGGCATCGGGACGGTCGCAGATCACCGCGAACTCGGTGCGCTGCATCGCCACGGTCAGCGGTCCCCACGTCCGGGTGCGTCCGGAGGGCTGTGAGCCGTCTCCGCGTGGTTTCTCCCCCGCCCACAGCGCCGCAGCCGCCTCGGCCAGTCGCAGCGCCTGTTCCGCCTCGTCCTCCCGGGCGTCCCGCGACGCCGCTGCGGCCACTCGACCCAGGACGACACCCCAGGCCGCCAGGTCTTCCGGAGTGGCCCGGGACAGCCTCGGCTCCAACTCGTCGGCCCAACGGGCGGCCAGATCCCGGGCTTCGGCGAGGCGTCCCTGCCTCAACAGCAGCCAGCACCGGCTCTCCACCATGTCGGCGGCGGTGGCTGCCCCCTGCACCAACCCGGCCTCCTCCGCCCGGTCCAGCGCGAGGGCGGCGGCATCGTATTGACGAGTCTGAATCATCAACCGCCCCGCCAACAGCAGGACCCGGGCCCGTACCGGCCCGCCGAGCGCGGCGGCGTCCCTCAACAGCCGGGGAAGCATCTCGGCAGCGGCGGCCAAGTCCTCCTTGACCAGCCGCGTTCCCATGGCGTTCAGCGCCCCCGTGACCCCGGCGATGGTGGGAGGCTCCCCCTCAACAGAGCCTTGGGCGTCCGGCTGGAGAAGAGCGGCACGGACCGGGGCCCACGGGGCCTCGGGGTCCGAGTCCTGCGGGGGTTGGTGCTCCGCGACCAACAAGGCGGTGGTGGGAACACCGAGGGCGGCGGCAAGTCGGCGAGCGGTTTCCAGCCGTGTGTCCTGCCGGGCGCCCTGTTCCAGCTTGGAGATCAGGGAGAAGGAGAGACCGGTGGCACCGGCGAGTTCCCGTTGGGTGAGACCCGCGCGCTTCCGCGCTTCGCGAAGACGGTCTCCGAAGGTTTGATCAACCATGGCTTCCACGACTCCCGTTCCATCGGGCAAGAGGTCGCTCCCCGGACGGTATGCCCGATTGTCGGGGAGAACCAACGACCGGACATCGAATGGGCGAAAATGGGGTGCTCATCCCATCGAACACCTCGTCTCTTGCCTTGGTACCCCTGTGCCGGGAGAGAGGCGGGTGAGGCTGAAGGGCTTCGGGCGGAGGGTGGTCGGCGTAGTGTGGGAGCCCCGGATTTCAGCGACTCTCCGGGGTTTCGTGCACTACCGGAGGTCTGCTGAAAAATCGGCTGCCGAGACGGCGACTCGACTGCGCCTGACCTGGACCTTCACAATGGGGTCCTCATCACCCCTGTGAGGGGTACCAACGCACTGACCGGGGTCGCCCCCAACACGGTCCGCGCGTGTCCTCATCACCCCTGTGAGGGGTACCAACGGGAGTCGGCGGGGGTGCCAGATGTACCCCCATCGCGGGTCCTCATCACCCCTGTGAGGGGTACCAACACGTCCTCGGCCGGGGTGTTGGCGGTGAGGTCGGCCGTCCTCATCACCCCTGTGAGGGGTACCAACCCCTGACCGGGCGGCACGACCTCGGGAACGCGAGAGTCCTCATCACCCCTGTGAGGGGTACCAACGCGGGCGGGACACGCCTGTACGGGGGGTGGCGGCGCAGTCCTCATCACCCCTGTGAGGGGTACCAACGCCGTCTTGTAGGGGCTGACCAGGGACGATGCCTCCGGTCCTCATCACCCCTGTGAGGGGTACCAACGTGGTCGCCCAGGGCCTGGGGAAGGTCACGGCTCAGGTCCTCATCACCCCTGTGAGGGGTACCAACTCCAGCCCCCAGGGCAGTTGGGTCGAGTTGTCGGCTGTTCTCATCACCCCTGTTGAGGGATGCCAGCCACGCTGGTACCGAGTGCTCGTGGCGCGTTGTGGCCATGCCTTCCTCACCCGGGAGAAGAAAACCTTCTTCCCCCCTCATGGACCCGGGTCATCCGTTAGGGTCCTCATCACTCCTGCGAGAGACAACGGCTCGGTGGGATGCGTCCTGCTTGTCGGCAGAGCCGGGACGCTTGTCGAGGCGTGGGCGAGGAGCGATTCGAAAGGAACCCTCGAACCAGACCTTCGAGGCTCGAAGGGGAACGTCGGCAAGGGGACGGGGAGGGAACTTGTCGTAGCACGTGGCGATGCCGTGCCGCCCTTTCGGCTTGTTGATCATTTCCTGATGGTGTTCCGCTCCTTGTGGAGGCCGACCGTCGTGGCCGGCGGGCCGACCGCTTCGACTCCCCTCCCTGCGGGGCGCGGTCCGATCCGTTCGGAGCAAGGCCCGGTCGAGCGGTCGAGCGGGAAACCCGGCTGAGACGTGATGACCCGAGGAGTGCAAGGCATGACAGCGGATGCCTTCGAGAAACCGGTTCCGGAATCGGACGCGGGTGGGCAACGACCCCTCGCCCTCCTGGACAGGGCGATCAACGCCCAGAGCCCGCTGGTGCGCAAGAACGTCACCAGGGCCCGCCAACGGAACCCGGAGGCGACACCGGCAGAGGTGATCCGCAACTGGAGCGGATGTACATCAGCGCCCTGACCGGTACGGTGCCGCCGTCGGAGGGACGGCGGCCGCTCCCGGAGTCGGCACGGGAGTCGCACCGGCGCTGTCGGCGGGCGAGGCATTCTCATCCCTCGAACCGAGCGCTCTCTTCACGCTCTCGATCGCCGAGGTCCACGGCATCCCCCTCGATGAGTTGGAGCGCCGCCGAACCATCGTGATGGGCATCATGCTGGGCGGGACCGGTTCCACCGAGCTTCTTCGGCGTTGCCGCTCCAGGGGGAGGACCGCCTTGGCGATTGACGCCATGCGGTGTGGACTGCATCGGGACCTGCGGAAGGTCCGCCAGGACTTCAGGCGGGCGACGCCGCGTTCGACCGGGCACGGGCCGCGGCCAAGGCCCGGTTGCCGGTCCTCTCGGTGGGGGTGAGTTCTTGAAAGGGCCTGCGTTTGCGGCCCGTGGTCAGCCGGCGGCCACCGCTCCGGTAGGCGAGATCGACCAGGAAGGGGACGCCCTGGCGCTCACGGATACCGATGATCCGGTGATTACGGGTGGAAGCGCCGACGCCTCAAGATCATCACGTTGGCGGGCATGTCTGCCCGTCGCAGCGCCATCCACCGGCTGGGTGCAGGGCTCGATGTGGCGTGAGCCGCACTGACACAGATTGTCAAATGATTGATCCTCACGGATCTGGTCGCTGTCCCGGTCCTGCATAGGGTTCCAAGAGGACGACAGTGCGGCATTTACGCACTCGATCTGTTGCCGCGCCGAATGGTCAGGCACATCCATGAGAGAAGGAAACACACCCCTATGCGCGCCCTTGTGGTCGATCACAGTGAGGCCGGGCCCGTCCGGTTCGCCGATGTCGATGAGCCCGTACCATCCACCGGTGAGGCGTTGGTTGAGATACAGCACATCAGTCTCAACTTCGGAGAGCTGAATTATGTGAATCAGTGGCCGGCCGGCGCTGTGCACGGTCACGACGCGGCCGGCGTCGTGGTGCGCGCCGCATCCGACGGCTCGGGGCCGTCCGAAGGTACGCGCGTCGCAGTGGGAATGGCTGCCCACGCGTGGGCGGAGCGGGTGGCAGTCAGCCCCGCCTCGCTCGGCACTGTGCCCCAGGGCGTGGATCTGGCCGATGCCGCCGCGCTGGGGATCGCCGGGGTCACCGCACTCCGGGTGCTGCGCAAGCGTTCCCTGCTGGCGCGCGACGTGCTGATCACCGGTGCCAGCGGGGGCGTGGGGCACTTCGCCGTCCAGCTGGCGGCGCTGGCGGGTGCCCGGGTGACGGCACTCGTCGGTTCGCCGGAGCGGGCCGCCGGGCTCCGTGAACTCGGCGCCGACAGGGTCCTGACCGACTTGGCCGAGACCGGAGACCGGTTCGATCTCGTCCTGGACACGGTCGGCGGCCCGCTGGTGGCCCGCGCGTGGAGTTCTCTCGCCGAGGGCGGCACCATCCACCTGGTCGGTCACTCCTCAGGGCTGGAAACCACGTTCCCGTCAGGGGCTTTGTTCGGCTTCGGCGAGCCCCGCAGCATCGCCACCTACGGCGACATGACGCCGACCGGCGGGGAGCTGACGGACCTGTTGGGCCTCATGGCCGCCGGGAGGCTCTCGGCACCGGTCGGACTTCGAGGCGACTGGCGGGACGTGGGCGACGCCGTCCAGGCGCTTTTCGCGCGGAAGGTGCACGGAAAGATCGTTCTTGACGTGGTCTGAAGCTGCGGACGAGGACACATGCGTCGTCGGCCGTCGGCGGCAGTGGACGAGAATGGACCCATGGATGTGCTGGCGGAGGTCTTGCATGTTTCCGGTGCGCGTGGGGCGCTCGGAGTCATGCTGAAGGCCGGAGGAACCTGGGGCCTGTGGCTGGACTCCTTTCCAGGAGCGGCACTGCACGTAGTGGCCCGCGGGACCATGTGGCTCCACATCACAGGCGGGAAACCTCTTCAGGTGCGGGCCGGAGACGCCGTCCTGGTGTCGCCGGGCATGGCACACGGGATAGCCGGCGGCGCCGGCGTGACGATGGGTTCCTGCGACCGGGAAGAGGCGGCCCGAGCCATTGGCGATGGCCGGGCCCTGAGTCTGGGCTCGGCGCCGGTGGAGACGGAAGTGATCGTCCTGCACTATGAGCAGGACCCGGAGGTGCGCACACCGGTGGTCACCTCCCTCGCTCGGCCGATGCATGTCACAGCCCGAGAGAACGCGCAGCTCGGAAGGACGGTCGAATTTCTCGCTGCCGAGCTCGCACAGCCGCAGATCGGCACCACCGCCGCCATCAACAGCATCGTTGACCTTCTGCTCGTCCAGTTCCTACGCGCCTGGCTGACCCGCCACCCGCAGGAGAAGTCAGGCTCATGGCTGGGAGCGATGCGTGATCCGGTCGTGCGCGACGCTCTGGCATGTATCCACGCCCAACCGGGACACCCCTGGACCACGGAGACCCTGGCCGCCGCGACGAGCGTCTCCCGGGCGACGCTGTCCAGGCGTTTCCGGTCCGCCCTCGGACAGGCGCCGGGCGCGTACCTGACGCAATGGCGCATCGACCTGGCGTCCGTCCGGCTCCGCGATACCGAGGAGGCGGTCGAGTCGATCTCCGGCGCGGTCGGATACGGCTCTCCGCACGCCTTCAGCCGTGCCTTCAGACGTGCTCGGGGCACTGCCCCGGGCGAGTACCGTTCCCGACTTCGCAAGGAATCCGGATTCGGGAGAAGTCAGCATCAGTCGGGTGCCCCCGGGCCCGCATCGGCACGAGGAAGACGCGACATCCGCCAGGGCGTTCCCCTCATGGCCGATCCCGCTTGAAGTCCTGGCGGATCTTCCGCAGATCCTGATGCGGCCCACACCGCATGACGTCAGTCGCCAGGGCGGTCCTCACCCCGGAGCGGCAACGCTGAAGAAGCTCACTCATATGGCCGAAGTCGCCGAGCGGACGGGGCAGCACTGGGGACGGCAGGTGGTTGCCAAGGTGCCCATCGAAACGCTGCGCCAGATCAACAAGATCCTGGGCAAGAACTTCGTCACCAAGTACGGGACCAAGCAGGGGATCATCGTTCTCGGTCGCGTCGCGCCGTTCGGCATCGGTGCTGTGATCGGTGGAGGCGCCAATGCTGCCATCGCCACTTTTACTGTGAGGGCCGCCCGTCGTGCCTTCGGCCCGCCTCCGGCATCATGGCCGGAGACGGTGTGCGACGACGCACCGCCCGTGTCCGAGGACCCGCCCGTCTGATCCGCGTCGCATCGAAGGACGTGGGGTCTGCCGACTTCGCCACCGGGATCGACCACGGTACTCACACCGCGCCATGAACCCCGGACGGGCGGCCCCGCCGAGGTTGGAAAGGTCCGGGTGGGACCCCGTCGGTTCCGGCCGGTCAACCGTTGTCTCCGGTGGTGCGTCGGGACGGGGGAGGCCGCCGGGAACGTTCGAGGGGTGGGGTCACGTGGACGCCTACGAGGAGCGGTTCGGTTGGAACCGCACAACGCTGGGGCTGATGGTCGGGTGCGTGGTGCTGACGGCGGGCTCCTTCCTGCCGGACACTCCCCTGTACATACGGATGCTGGCCGTGGCGCTTTTCGGGGTCGGCGGGATCGTCATGGCCATCGGCTTGTCCAGGGGAAGGTCGCGCTGCGCGTCGATGAGCAGGGCGTACTCCTGAGCAGCAGCCCGTTGTGGCACGCGGAGAGAACCAGCCGGGTGCGGTGGGAGCACATCGCGGCCGTGGTGTTATGGGAGCGGCGCCTGCGGCACTCGCGACTGCTGTACCTGGGCCTGGCCCGCCACTCGGTGACCACGGCGTTGTCGGGGTGGGGAGATGAACCCTCCATCGAGAAGCAGTGGCCCCGGGCTCACCTTCCGCTGCCTCCCATGGAGGTGAGTGCGCACGTGAACGGTTGGCGGCTGGACGAGGCCCGTCTCGCCGACGTCGTGGCCCGGTTCGCCCCGCCGGGTGTGCGGGTGATCGACACCCGGGGGAAGTGATCCACCCGGTAAAGGTGAGCACGACGGGGCTCCGGTGCCCGTGGGGCGCCGTCGGTCCCCGGGGGATGGGGTCCGTCCGATCGGCCCGGTCGTTGTTCGGGCCTGTACAGGCGTAGCCCACGACGTTGGAATGGGGCGGGTGCGGCTTCGTCGCCTTCGGCCGGTCGGTCACCTTGGCGACGGGGGTCCCGAGGCGTCGGGCGAGGCCGTCGGGAACGTTCGAGGGGTGGGGCCGGTGGAGGCGTACGAGGAGCGGTTCGGGTGGGACCGCAAGACGCTGGGGGTGGTGGCCCTGTGCGCCGTGTTCGTCGGACTGGCCTCCCTGCCGGGAATGCCGATCGTGCTGCGCGTACTCGTCTACGCGCTTTTCGGGGTCGGCGGGCTCGTGATGGTCTTCGTCGCGTTCAGCCGGAAAGTCGCGTTGCGGGTGGATGAGCGGGGGGTGCTGCTGGGCGGCAGCCCGTTGCGGTACTCGGCGACCACCGCCCGGGTTCGGTGGAACACGATCACGGCCGTGGTGTTGTGGGAGCAGCGCCTGCGACACACGCGACTGCTGTACGTGGGTCTCGCCCGTCTCCCCGGAAGCCCGCCGCTGCCGGGCCCCGGGCGTGGACTCGATCCCCCGATCGTCGGGGCCCGGTCGGTGGGTCACGTACCCCCGGAGGTCCTGGCGGCGAGCGTGTGCGTGAACGGTTGGCGGTTGGACGAGGCCCGTCTCGCCGCCGCTGTCGCGCGGTTCGCCCCGCCGGGCGTGCGGGTGGTCGACACCCGGGGGAAGTGACTCGCCCGGCAAGGGTGAGCGCGAGTCCTCATCGCCCCGGTGAGGGGTACCCACGCGGTCCTGGCGCCACCCGCTTGCGCCGCGAGGGGTGGGTGCCTGCCACCGACGCGGGTTACACGGTGGTGGCCGATCCGGAGGGAGACAGGCTCCGCCCGGACTCGGCGACGGGGAACCGCACCCCGGTGAGGTCTTCGGAGACGGCCCACAGTCGTTGCTGGACGGCTACGTCGTACGACTGTGGGCTGGAGGTGACCAACCGGGGGTGGCCCTTGACCTGGTTGCGTCCGTCGGGGCCGTAGTACTGGCCGCCGAGCGCGGCGGGATCGGTGGCGGCGCGCAGGGTCGGCAGCGCGCCCATCGCCGGTGTCTGGGTGATCAGCGGCGCGAGTCGGGTGAGCGGAAGCCGGAGGGCCGCGGGGGTGTTGCGGGCGAGCTCGGTGTTGGACATGCCGGGGTGTGCGGCCATCGCGACGGTGGTGCCGTGCGTGGCGAGCCGGCGCTGCAGCTCGTAGGTGAACATGAGGTTGGCCAGTTTGGACTGACCGTAGGCGGCGACCCGGCTGTACGACCGCTCCCATTGCAGGTCGTCGAAGTGGATCGCGGCTCGGATGCGGTGGCCGGTGCTGGTGACCGTGACCACGCGCGAGCCGGGCACCGGGAGCATCAGGTCCAGCAGCAGCCCGGTGAGTGCGAAGTGGCCGAGGTGGTTGGTGCCGAACTGCAGCTCGAAGCCGTCCCGGGTGGTCTGCTTCGGGGTGTACATCACGCCGGCGTTATTGATCAGCAGGTCGATCCGGTCGAGCCGGGACCGCAGAGCCCCCGCCGCGGTTCGGACGGATTCGAGCGAGGTCAGGTCCAGCGCTTGTACGGTCACGTCGCCGGTCATGCGGGCCGCGGCCTGCTCGCCCTTCTCGACGTTGCGCACGGCGAGTACCACGGAGGCCCCGCGCTCGGCGAGTGCCTTGGCGGTCTCGTACCCCAGGCCGGTGTTGGCCCCGGTCACCACGGCCACCCGCCCGCGCTGGTCCGGAATATTCGCCGTCGTCCACTTCTCGCGCATGTCGGGCTCCCACCTGATTAAGTACCGAAGGTATCTTGTACTCCCGACGCTAAAGTACCCCAGGTACGTTGTCAACGTACCGGTGGTACCCAAGCTAGGCTGGTGATCGTGAGTTTCCAGCGGGCGCGAACCGAGGAGCAGCGGGAGATCCGCCGACGGGCGATCCTCGACACGGCCTCGGCGATGCTCGATGAGATGCCCGTGGCCTCGGTCACCTTGAACGAACTCAGCCGCCGGGTGGGGCTGGCGAAGCCGAACGTGCTGCGTTACTTCGAGTCCCGCGAGGCGGTGCTGCTGGAACTGCTGGACCGCTTCCTGCGGGAGTGGCTGACGGAACTGGCGGACGAGTTGGCCGCGGGCGTCGACGAGAAGCTGCCCATGGCCGAGCGGGCGACGGCGGTGGCCGGAATTCTCAGCGGCTCACTCGCCGGCCGAGTGGTGTTGTGCGACCTCTTCGGTGCCCAGGGCGGCGTCCTGGAGCACAACGTCTCCGTCGAGGTTGTCACACGCTACAAGCGCGCCTCCCTGGACCGCCTGACAACCATGACCACCCTGATCCGGAGGTATCTGCCGGAGCTGGGCGAGAACGCGACGCTGTTCAGCCTGCAAACCATGGTCATGGCCGGCGCGCTGTCGGCGTACAGCACCCCCCCGCCCAGCCTGCGGGCGGCCTACCGGGCCGAGCCCGATCTCGCCCGCTTCCACCTGGGGTTCAAGGACTCCTTGAAGCCGGCCCTGACCGCGACCCTCCTGGGCGTGCTGCCCCGTAACTGACCCGTGTCGCACGGAACAGGCGAAAACCTCTGTACTTCTCGCGCGCTCGGACGGTGGGGGGCCGGGGTGCCCGAACCGGGGGTGCCGCGTGTGTGGCCTGATGCCCGGTACCGCGACACCACGGGGCGCCCTTGCGGTGGCACATGCCCTGAAGTTCTCATCGCCCTTGTCATCGCCCTTCTGGAGGGCGCCAACGAGACCGTCATGAGGTGCCGGAGGGGCCCGGCACCGGTCCTCATCATCCCTGTGAGGGGCAAGGGCAGGCCAGGAGGGAAGTTCTTCCCCGGGTGTCGCCGAGGTGGGATTCAAGCGTTCTCCGGCGGCGAGGTCGATGCGGGGGCGGTGGCGTGGACGCGCTCGGTGAGGAGGTGGGTGCACTCCCGGCAGGCGGTCAGTGGGACCCGGAGGGGACCGTGTTCCACCGTGCCGAGCCACTGCACCGGGAGGTCGTCCCTGCCGCACCACAGCCAACAGGTTCCCCGGCGCCACCGGTCGGGGGAGTGCTCGCGCACCATCGCCGGTGGGCGTATTCGCCCGGTCATCGCGCCCGGCTCCCGAAAGGGTCGATGTCGGCTTCGCGGAAGGCGGTGAGGCGGGTGCGGGTGGTCAGCCAGAGGCGTTCGCCCTCTTCGAGGTCGAGGCGGACGCCGGTGTGGGTGCGCACCACGTCCACGATCCGCATGGGGACCCCGCCGATGATCACCCGGTCCTCGACGCGGGCGGTGGTGCGGGTCAGGGACACGGTCTGCAGGTGATCGGGCAGGGGGCCGGGGGACCGGTCGGGCTCGGGGTGGTTCACAGCCACCGTCCGGGGACGGCCCGGTAGGGGCGGGTGATGATCTCCCGGTAGGTCAGGTGGTCGGGATGGGCCCGCAGGTGGGCGAGCATCCAGCCGGTGAGGTGTCCGCCGCCCTCCCCGGTGGGCCCGAGGCGTCCGCACACCGCGCACTGCCCGGTGAAGGCGATGGGCTCGGCGTCCGGTTCGAGATCGGGCTCGATGGTGTACTCGCGCAAGCGGAACACCCCGGTCGGGGTGTCGGTGCCGGGCCGCCCGGGCGGGGCGGTCACCGGTTCCCGTCCGCGCACAGCGGGCAGTGCCACATCGGCGCGCCCTCACCGCTCTCCCCGACCTGGCGACCCTCCTGGGTGAGGGTGGAGCAGGCCGCGCAGCGCACCAGTGCCCGCACCGGCCGGGTCCCCGGCACCGGGAGCGGTGGCGGGGTGTCGGCCAGACCGGCGGCGGCGTCCGCCAGGTCCTCGCGTCGTCGGCGTTGCTGCGGGGTGAGCCGGCGGGTCGGCGCGTCATTGCGCATGGAAACTCCCGTGATGTGACGTGTACGTTCAGTCACTCATCACGCTAGGGCGGGTG
>NZ_VKHT01000500.1 GCF_014141535.1 Streptomyces alkaliphilus
GGGGGAAGGGGGCGTCCCCGGAGCACGGAGGTGCCCGACGGTCACCCAAACTTAGGTAAGGCTAACCTGACATGATTGACCTGTCGACCGACCCCGGTGATCACCGTCGGTGGCGTATCGGGTGAACCGGCCGAAACCCGGGGCCCGTTGCCAAGTTAGGTAAGGCTTGCTTTACTTGGCGCCGGTCAGTCGCCTTCCGAGGAGGAATCCCCATGCGGGTCGTCATGTTCGGCTATCAGACCTGGGGCCATCGCACCCTGCGGGCGCTCCTGGACTCCGAACACGACGTGGTGACGGTCGTGACCCACCCCGCCAGTGACCACGCCTACGAGAAGATCTGGAGCGACTCGGTCGCCGACCTCGCCGACCGACACGGCGTCCCCGTCGTCCTGCGCAACCGACCCGACGACGAGGAACTCTTCCGGCTCCTCAAGGACGCCGACCCCGACCTCATCGTCGCCAACAACTGGCGCACCTGGATCCCGCCGCGGATCTTCGGCCTCCCCCGCCTGGGCACCCTCAACATCCACGACTCGCTGCTGCCGAGGTACGCCGGCTTCTCCCCCCTGATCTGGGCCCTCATCAACGGCGAGAAGGAGGTCGGCGTCACCGCGCACATGATGAACGACGAACTCGACGCCGGCGACATCGTCGTGCAGCGCGCGGTCCCCGTCGGCCCCAAGGACACCGCCACCGACCTGTTCCACCGGACGGTGGACCTCATCGCCCCCGTCACCACCGAGGCCCTCGCCCTGCTCGCCTCCGGGCGAACGGAGTTCACCCCCCAGGACCGCTCCCTGGCCACCTTCTTCCACAAGCGGTCCGAGGAGGACATCCGGATCAACTGGGACTGGCCCGCCGAGGCCCTGGAACGCCTGGTGCGCGCCCAGTCCGCCCCCTACCCGGCCGCGTTCACCTTCCACCGGGGCCGGCGCCTGGAGATCCTCTCCGCCGTCGTCTCGAAGGGCCGCTACGGCGGCACCCCCGGCCGGATCTTCTACCGCGAGGGGGACGGCGTGGTGATCGTCGCCGGCGCCGACGCCCGCACCGGCCGCAACCACGGCCTGGCCCTCACCCGGGTGCGCACCGGGGACGGTCGCGAACTGCCCGCCGGTGAGTACTTCACCTCCATGGGCGGCTACCTCACCGCCCGCCCCTGACGGCCCGGCCGGCGCCCCGGCCCGTGGCGCGATGCCCCGGGCCGGGATCGCCGCACGGCAGCCGCGTCCCGGCAGAGCCGGTCCCGTTCCCCCGGCCTCCTTTTTCCGGCCTCGTTCCCCGGGCCCCGGATCCCCCGGCGTCGGGTCCCCGGCACGAACGTGCCGCGTGCCGTCCGTCGGATCAGCGGCCGGCGAGAGCCTCGGCGGTCCCGACCCCATCCGTCTTCGGGGGAGCCCCGTTTCCCGTCCCCTTCGCCCCCTTCGGTCCCTTCAGGACGATGTGGAGGAACAGGACGCCCATGACCGCCACGCCCACCCACATGGCCTGCTGCCAGCCGTCCACGAAGGATTGCTGAGCCGCGTGGACGAGCTCCCGGGCGTGTGAACCGGCGCCTTCCGCGACCTCGACGGCGTTGGCGACGCCCTCACGGGCGGTGTCCGCCGCTTCCGGGGGGATGCCGTGCAGACGGTCCTCGATGGCGCCGCGATATCCGACGGCCACCAGCGCGCCGAGCAGGGCGACGCCCAGGGCGGTGCCGAACTCCCGGGTGATGTCGTTCAGGGCGGAGGCGACGCCCTGCTTCTCGCGCGGCAGGGAGCCGGTGATGGCCTCGGTGGAGGGCGTCATGGACAGACCCATGCCGAGGCCCATGGCGAGCATGCCGGGCAGGACGGTCGGATAGCCGCCGTCGACGGAGACGAACAGCGCCATCAGGGCCAGGCCGACACCGGCCACTGCGATGCCCGTGGCCATGGTGGCCCGGGCTCCGACGCGCTCGGCCAACCGCGGGGCGAGGCCGGAGGCCATCATCATGACGATGGCCATGGGCATCAGCGCGAGCGTGGCCGAAAGACCCGAGAAGCCGAGCACGGCCTGGAAGAACGGGAACATGACCACGGCGATGCCCGCCTGGACACCGAAGACCACCAGCAGGGTGATGGAGCCGCCGCTCAGGCCTCGCTCGCGGAACAGCCGTACGTCCAGCAGCGAGGCGTCACGCAGGCGCAACGCCCGGAGCACGAAGCCGAGAACGGCCAGGAGGCCGACGACGAGGGCGATCAGCGTCGCGGGATGGGTCCAACCGCGATCGGGACCCTCGTGCAGGACGAAGACGAGACCGACCACGGCGACCGCGGAGACCAGTCCGCCGACGGTGTCGAAGCCGTGGACGGAGCCCTCGCGGGAGTTGGGGACCGACCTCACCGCCATGACCAGGGCCACGAGGACCAGGGCGACGGGCAACACGAACAGGTGGCGCCAGTCGGCGACATCGACCAGGAGCGCGGAGAGGAACATCCCCAGGATGCCGCCGCCTCCGGCGATGCCGGTCCACACCCCGATCGCCCTGCCGCGCTGTTCGGCGGGGAAGGTGGAGGTGATGACGGCCAGGGTGATCGGCATGATCATCGCCGCGCCGACACCGCCGACCAGGCGCGCGACCATCATGCTCTCGGCCGTCGGGGCCAGGCCGGCCGCGACGCTCGCGATACCGAAGAGCCCCAGACCGGTGATGAGCACGGGCTTGCGGCCCAGCCGGTCACCGAGGGCGCCGAGCGGCAGCAGCAGTGCGGCCAGGGTCAGGGTGTAGATGTTGATGATCCACAGGACGGTGCCCTGTGAGACACCGAACTCGACCGCCATGTGGGTCTGGGCGACGCCCAACCCCGACACCGAAGCGATGACGGCCATGAGCGCCAGGGAAACGGTGATGAGGATCAGGCGCAGCCGGCGCGCGTCGGGCGTCCCGGCGTCGTTCTCCTCGATGGCCGCCGGTCGGTCGGACTGATGGGTGCTCATGGATTCCTCTCCGAGAGGGCATGCGGAGTCGGCGCCGGTGCGGGTCCGGTCGTCGAAGTGGGGTGGCGGGGCCGTCACCACGCCCTGATTCGGGCGCGGGGATTTCGGACCGTCCGGGAACGACGCTAACCCCGACTTGCGTCACGGGCATACGATGTTGCCCATGACGCAAGAAGATGGCGACCTGGACAGCCTCGTGCGCAAACGGATCCGAGCCCTGCGGGTGGCCCAGGGCTGGTCCCTGGAGGAACTGGCCGGGCGTGCCCACCTCAGCCAGTCCTCACTGAGCCGCATCGAGAACGGCCGACGACGCCTCGCCCTGGATCAGCTCGTGACCCTCGCCCGCGCGCTGGACACCACCCTCGACCAGCTCGTCGAGACCGCGACCGACGACATCGTCACCAGCCCGATGATCGACAACGTCCACCGGATCATGCGCTGGCGCGTGAAGGGCGACCCCGGCATGAGCGTCATGCGCCAGTACCTGACCGAACCCCCGCCCGACAACCCGGCGCGGATGCGCGCCCACCCCGGACGCGAATGGCTCGTCGTCCTCTCGGGCACCGCGACCCTCATGCTCGGCCACCGTCGATTTCGCGTCGAGACCAACCAGGCCGCCGAGTTCCCGACGATGATGCCGCACGCGATCGGGGCCGAGGGCGGACCGTGCGAGATCCTGGGCATCTTCGACCGCGAGGCCCGCCGCGGTCACCGGCGCGATGACGAGGCCCCCGATGAGCACGACACGTCGGCCGGCCGGGAGTGACGACACGGGTGGCGGGAGAGCGGGCGGGCCCCGTGGACGAGGG
>NZ_VKHT01000501.1 GCF_014141535.1 Streptomyces alkaliphilus
TCCCCTCACCGCGTTCCGCGTTCTTCCCCTCCCGTCCGTCCCCGCCTTTTCACCCGCCTTCCGGCGCTTTCCCGTGAATCGGCGGATTCCTCCCGATGCCGGCGATCCCGGGCATTTGCAGCGAAGTGACCGAATGCACCCCGAGTTCCCTTTCGTCGCCCCGACCTCGCTTTGCTAACCTGCGACGAGTCGGGCCCGGGGCGTCGGTCGGCACGGCACCACCGCACAGCGCCCGTCCGGGACCGACCCACCCGCCATCCGCCCGAGGGAGTCCCGTGTCGCACGCGCCGCCACCACCCGCCGAGCCGCCTCGCATACCGGAGCGTCCCGCGTGGGATCCACCCCGGGCGGAGCCGGAGGTCCCGGGTGAGGCCGGTGGGCCCGGTGACCGCGACCGGCGTCCCGGCGCGCTGGAACGATTCGCCGCGCTTCCCCGCCCCGCCGTGATCGGCGGAGTGGTGGCCCTGGGCATCGGTGGAGCACTGCTGATCGGCTCCTTCATCGGGGGCGACACCATCGCCCCCGGCACCACCGTCAACGGGGTGGACATCGGCGGGCTCTCCCCGGCCGCCGCCGAGGAGCGACTCGCGGAGGAGCTGGGTCCCGCCGCCGAGGAACCCATCGAGATCGTCATCGCCTCCCCCGACGGGGCCGACGAGGGTTCCGGCCCTCTCGAACTGGACCCGACGGCCGCCGGTCTGGCCCCCGACTTCGCGGCGACCGTGGAGCGGGCCGACCGCCCCACTCTGCTGGGACGTGTGCTGGGTCGCACGGGGGGCGAGCTGGACCCCGTGGTGACCGTGGAGGAGGAGCGGGCCCGCGGGGAGCTGGCCGCGCTCGGCGAGGAGGGCGGTACCGAGCTCCGCGAGGGCGCCATCTCCTTCGAGGAGGGCGAGCCCGTGGTGACCGAACCGGTCGCCGGGACCGCGCTGGACGTGGATGGGGCCCTGCGGGAGATCCGGTACGCCTATCTCAACGATTCCGTCGAACGGCCGGTGGAACTGCCGATCGAGCAGGCGCGACCGTTGACCGACGAGGCGGAGATCGAGCGGGCGCTGAGGGAGTTCGCCGAGCCGGCCATGTCCGCCCCGGTGACCCTGACCGCCGGCGGGGAGAGCGTTTCGGTGCCCCCGACCGTGCTCGGGGATCATCTGCGCATGGAGGCCGAGGGGGACGGCACCCTGGTGCCGGAGCTGGACGGAGCCGCCCTGGCCGGGGACCCGTCCTTCCTCTCCGCCACCGAGGGGATCGTGCAGCAGCCGCGCGACGCCGTGCTGGGGCTGGACGGGGAGAACGTGGTGGTCCGCGAGGACGCCCGGATCGGTCGCGAGCTGGACGCCGATCGCCTCACCGACACGATCCTGCCCCTCCTCACCGAGGAGGGAACGGCGCGTTCGGCCGAGGCGCCGGTCAAGGAGACCGAGCCGCGGCTGACGGCCGACAACCTGGACGAGCTGGGCATCACCGAGCAGATGTCCTCGTTCACCATCAACTTCGACCCCGCCCCCTACCGGATCACCAACATCGGGCGTGCGGCCGAACTGATCAACGGTTCGTTGGTGATGCCCGGCGAGATCTGGAGTTTCAACGAGACGGTCGGGGAGCGGACCGAGGAGAACGGCTTCGTCGAGGGCATCATCATCCTCGACGACCAGTACCAGACGGCCGCCGGCGGCGGCGTCTCGGCGGTGGCGACGACGATGTTCAACGCCGTCTTCTTCGCGGGCGTGAAGCCCGTGGAGTACGGGGCGCACTCCTTCTACATCGAGCGCTACCCCGAGGGCCGGGAGGCCACCGTGGCCTGGGGCCACCTGGACAACCGCTTCGAGAACGACTCGGGCAACGCGGTCTACATCCTGGCGAGCTCCACTGACACCTCGGTGACCATCACCTTCCTGGGGACCAGGAAGTACGACGAGATCGAATCGGTGACCGGCCCCCGGACCAACGTGGTGGAGCCGGCCACCCGGGAGGGCGTGGCCGACGACTGCGTGCCGCAGCCGCCCCTGGAGGGGTTCGACGTCGAGGTCGAGCGGGTGTTCAAGAACGGCGGCGAGGAGGTGAAGCGGGAGTCCTATCGAACCCGCTACACCCCACGCGACGAGGTGGTCTGCGAGGACTCCGGCGGTGCCTCGGCCGGTGCCGCCGAGGCGGCGGCCGACGGCGAGGCCGCCGAGGCCGAGGAGTGAGCACGACCGCGCGGTGAGGGGCGCACGACGAGCCGGGGCGGGGTCCGATCGGACCCCGCCCCGGGCGTTTCGGCGCGCCGATCGGGCACGCGCCCGGTGGAGCCCCCCTCCGGTCGTGACGACGGCGGGTCGCTTCCCTCCCCTGTGCCCGGATCCCCCTGCGGGTGCTCGACCAGAAGAGGGGATTCGGGTGATTCCGCCACCCTTTCGCGTTAGTCCCTCCCCCTGCGCGCATGACCGCCGAACCATCGGGGCACAGACGCCGACACCGGAATACGGATATACCTCACGATTCATCAAAATCCCGGCATGTCGGCCGGTCGGCGCCCCGGGGCCGCGATCGACGGTCCGCGCCCCACAGGTCACGGGCCGTCGCGTGTCGCGCACGAAGGAGGAGTGTTGTCCGAGACCACCCGACGGGGATTCCTCGGCCTGGCCGCCGCCACCGCGGGAGCCGGCGTCGCCCTGCCCGTCATCACCGTCTCCGGCGCGTTCGCCGCCGGAGCCGACGCCCCGTCACCCCCGGTGCCGGAGGCCGTCGGGGCCGGCGCCCCACCGCCCGCCGCCGGCACGGAGGCACCGGGGGCCGGGGTCGTCACCCGGGCCGACCACCCCAACGCCGAGTTCGCCCCGGACGGCTGGCCCGGGGACCACCCCGAGCCGCTCAACGCCGCGGTCTCCTGCTCCCTGCCCGAGGGCTTCGACACCGACGGCGGGGAGGTGCTCGACTGATGGCGGTCTTCGTCTCCCGCGCGCAGTGGGGTGCCCGGCAACCCACCGGTCGCAGCACCCAGATCACCCCGGAGCGGGGTGGGGTGACCATCCATCACGTGGGCGGCTCGCGAATCGCACGCGCCTCCCACTCCGACTGCGCCGCGCAGGTGCGCGGCATCCAGCGCCAGCACATGGAGGGCAACGGCTGGGCCGACATCGCCTACAGCCACCTGACCTGCGTGCACGGATACGTCTTCGAGGGACGCGGCGAGGGGGTGCGCACCGCGGCCAACGGCACCAACACCGCCAACCAGAACTGGTACGCCGTCTGCGGGCTGGTCGGTGGCTCCTCCTCCGCCTACGACACCGTCACGGCGGATCTGGTGGACGCCTTTCACCTGGCCATCGCCCGACTGCGGAGTCAGGGGGGCGCCGCCCGGGCGATCAACGGTCATCGCAACCAGTTGGCCACCGAGTGCCCCGGAAATCTCTACCGGTACGTGCAGGACGGCTCCCTGGAGCCACCCGGCGGCCGAACCCACACCGTGCGGGAGGGGGAGACGCTCTACGCCATCGGTCGGCGGTACGGCGTGCCGTGGCAGCGAATCGCGGAGGTGAACGGCATCACCTCGCCGTACACCATCTTCGCCGGTCAGGTGCTGATCATCCCGGATTCCTGAGCACCGACTCCGCCGGGGCGCCGCGACGGGCCCGGACGCGGCGCCCCGGCGGGGTCGCCTCAGCCGAGGTCCGAGGCGATCGCCCTTCCCGCCACCCGGCCGGAGAACAGACAACCCCCCAGGAAGGTTCCCTCCAACGCGCGGTAACCGTGCATCCC
>NZ_VKHT01000502.1 GCF_014141535.1 Streptomyces alkaliphilus
GGAGGAGGGCGGGGGCTCCGCCGAGGAGGCACCGGACTCCCTCCTCGTCCAGGTCCCGGTCATCCACGAGGTGTTGGACGCGCTCGGAATCGCCCGCCTGGGGGCCGCCGACCACGAGGCCGACGACGTCATCGGCACCCTCGCCCGCCGGTCCGACCGCCCGGTGCTCGTGGTCACCGGGGACCGGGACCTCTTCCAACTCGTGGACGACGCCCGGGGGGTGCGGGTCCTGTACCCCCGCAAGGGGGTGGGCGACTGCGACGTGGTCACCGACTCGCTGGTCCGGGAGCGGTACGGGGTCCCGGCCTCCCGGTACGCGGATCTCGCGGTCCTGCGCGGGGACCCCAGCGACGGGCTGCCCGGGGTGCGCGGCATCGGGGAGAAGACCGCCGCGCAACTGTTGGCGGAGTACGGCGACCTGGCGGGGGTGCGGGCCGCGGCCCTGGACCCGGCCTCCCGACTGACCCCGGCGCGACGGCGGAATCTACTGGCCGCCGCCGACTACCTCGATGTCGCCCCCCGGGTGGTGGAGGTGGCGGACGACCTGCCGCTGCCGCGGATCGACCCCGCGCCACCGGGCACCCCCGCCGATCCGGCGGCCCTGGAGGTCCTGGCGCAACGATGGGGCCTGGGCGGTTCGTTGCGCCGTCTGCTGGAGACCCTGGCCGCCGCCCCGGCCGACTGACCGGGCGGCCCGGCCCGGCCCGGCTCATCGGGGCGGGCCGGGCCGGCGAACCGTCAGCCCACCGAGCTGTAGGCGACCACGCCCCGCAGCAGGGAGTCCACCGCACGGCGGGCGGCGCGCGGCACGGTGCTGTTCTCCCCCGGCGCGGCGGCGGCGATCTGCCCCAGCACGTCGATGACCTGCTTGCACCAGCGCACGAAGTCACCGGCCGGCATGTCGGCCTCCCGCAGGACCGGATCCAGACCGTCACCCCGGGCCCACCGGTACACCGGTCGGGCGAAACCGGAGTCCGGCTGCCGCTGTCCCACCCCGGCCGTCTGCGCGATGCGGTGCCGCTCCTCCAGATCGTCCAGGCGGCTCCAGATGATCCCCATCTCGTCCAGGGCGTGTTTGACCCGGCCGCCGGGGGGTTCCGGCGCCAGGACGTCGTCGGCGGTGCGCGCCTCATAGACCAGCGCCGAGACGCAGGCGGCCAGTTCGGCCGGCTCCAACCCTTCCCACACCCCTTCGCGCAGGCACTCCCCGGCCAGCAAATCCAGCTCGCCGTGGAGTCGGGAGAGCCGCCGACCGTGGATGGTCACCTCGTCGCCGCGCAGGTACTCCAGCTCCGTGAGGAGGGCGTGCACGCGGTCGAAGGTGCGGGCGATGGTGTTGGTGCGGCCCTCGATGCGCCCCCGCAGCTGCCCGGTCTCCCGGGTCAGACGCTGGTGGCGCTCGGCCCACCGGGCGTGGTTCTCCCGGTCGTCGCACCCGTGACAGGGGTGGGCACGGATCGCCGCGCGCAGTTCGGTGATCACCGGGTCGTCCGCCGCCTCGGACCGCCGGCGCCGCTGTCGGGCGGGTTCGTGGTGGCCGGCCCGGGTGCGCAGCGCCGACGCCAGGTCGCGCCGGGACTGCGGACTGCGGGAATTGAAGGACTTGGGGATCCGCATCCTGTCCAACGGCTCCACCGGAACCGGGAAGTCGGCCTCGTTGAGGCGTTTGACCTGCCGCTGCGCCGTGAGCACCAGGGGCCGGGGACCCTCCCCCGGCTCCCGGGTCCACCGCCCCTCGCGGCTCCCGTTGCGTCCGCCGCCGGGGACACCGGGGTCCAGTACCAGGGCCAGCCCGGCGAACTTCCCTGCGGGCACGTGGATGACATCGCCCGGTCGCAGCTTCTCCAGCGCGTCGGCGGCGGCGGCCCGACGCAGTCCGGCGCCCCGACGGGCCAGTTCGTTCTCCCGCTCCTTCAGCCGCCGGCGCAGGTCGGAGTACTCGCCGAAGTCCCCCAGATGACAGGTCATCGCCTCGCGGTAGCCCTCCAGGCCCTCCTCGTTGCGCTGCACCCGCCGGGCGAGAGCGACCACCGATCGGTCGGCCTGGAACTGCGCGAAGGACGCCTCCAGCAGTTCGCGGGAGCGTTCGCGGCCGAACTGGGCGACCAGGTTGACCGCCATGTTGTAGGAGGGCCGGAACGAGGAGCGCAGCGGATAGGTGCGGGTGCCCGCCAGGCCGGCCAGCGCGGCGGGGTTCATGCCGCGCTGCCACAGCACCACCGCGTGACCCTCGACGTCGATGCCGCGCCGCCCGGCCCGGCCGGTGAGCTGGGTGTACTCACCGGGGGTGATGTCGGCGTGCTGCTCACCGTTCCACTTGACCAGCTTCTCCAGCACCACCGAGCGGGCGGGCATGTTGATGCCCAGGGCCAGGGTCTCGGTGGCGAATACCGCCTTGACCAGCCCCGCGACGAACAGTTCCTCGACGATCTCCTTGAAGGTGGGGAGCATGCCGGCGTGATGGGCGGCGATGCCGCGCTCCAGGCCCTCCAGCCACTCGAAGTACCCCAGGACGTGGAGGTCCTCGTCGGGGATGGCGGCGATGCGCCGCTCCACGATCTCCCGCACCCGGGTTCGCTCGGCGGCGTCGTTCAGCCGCAGGCCGGAGAGCAGGCACTGGCGCACCGCGGCCTCGCAGCCGGCCCGGCTGAAGATGAAGGTGATGGCCGGCAGCAGGCCATCGGCGTCCAGCCGGTCGATGACCTCCGGACGGCTCGGCGTCCACACCCGGGCGCGCTGCCGGCGCTCCCGCTCCCGATCCGCCTCGCGCCGGGGACGGCCGCGACCGTCGCGCGCGAAGGGGCGTGAGTGCTCCATGCGGGCCATCCGCTCCAGATCCGGATTGACCTCGCGCCGCCCGCCGCGCTCCTCGAACAGGTCGTACAGCCGGCGGCCCGCCAGTACATGCTGCCACAGCGGCACGGGACGGTGCTCGGAGACGATCACCTCCGTGTCGCCCCGCACGGTGTCCAGCCAGTCGCCGAACTCCTCCGCGTTGGAGACGGTGGCGGAGAGCGAGACGAGGGTGACCGACTCGGGGAGGTGGATGATGACCTCCTCCCACACCGCCCCCCGGAAGCGGTCGGAGAGGTAGTGCACCTCGTCCATCACCACGTAGCCCAGGCCGTCCAGCGCGCGGGAGTTCGCGTACAGCATGTTCCGCAGGACCTCGGTGGTCATCACGACCACGGGCGCGTCGGGGTTCACACTGTTGTCACCCGTCAGCAGACCGACCCGCTCGGCTCCGTGGCGGGCGGCGAGGTCGGCGTATTTCTGGTTGGAGAGCGCCTTGATGGGCGTGGTGTAGAAGCACTTGCGGCCCCGGGCGAGGGCCAGGTGGGCGGCGAACTCCCCGACCACCGTCTTCCCGGACCCGGTGGGGGCGGCCACCAGCACACCCTTGCCGGCCTCCAGGGCCCGGCAGGCGTCGAGCTGGAAGGGGTCGAGGGGGAAGTCGTACCCCTCCCGGAAGGCGTGCAGCTCGGTGGCCAGCTCGGCCGCGCGGCGGCGGGCCAGAGCGTACCGCCGGGCGGGCGACAGATCCTCGACCGCCTCCTCGGCCGGGTCGTCGGGCGGCGCCTCGGAGAAGTCGGGCTGGGGGCCGGCGGCGGAACCGGTCTGCGGATTCGCGGCCCGGAGGTGATCGTCGGTCATGGTCATTCGAGCCTACCGGCCCGGGACGACAACCGGCGGGGAATTGCGCGCCGGGTCGGGGACGCACTCGGGCATCGGTGGGCGA
>NZ_VKHT01000503.1 GCF_014141535.1 Streptomyces alkaliphilus
ACCCCGAACCCTCCGGAAAACGCCCGACCGGCCCGCCCCCGCGAGGGGACGGGCCGGTCGGAGGGCGCACGCGCCGGGCCGGCACGCGGCGGGTGCCGCGGGCCGATCCGGGAGCGGTCGGGATCAGTCCCCGCCGTTGCCCGGCGACGGGGTCGTCTTCTGGATCTGCATGAGGAACTCGCCGTTGGACTTGGTCTGCTTCATCTTGTCCAACAGCAGCTCGATCGCCTGCTGCTGGTCCAGGGCGTGCAGGACCCGGCGGAGCTTCCAGACGACGGCCAGCTCCTCGCTGCCCATCAGGATCTCCTCCTTGCGGGTGCCGGAGGCGTCCACGTCCACGGCCGGGAAGATCCGCTTGTCGGCGAGCTTCCGGTCGAGCTTGAGCTCCATGTTGCCGGTGCCCTTGAACTCCTCGAAGATCACCTCGTCGGCGCGGGAGCCGGTCTCCACCAGCGCGGTCGCGAGGATGGTCAGCGAACCGCCGTCCTCGATGTTGCGCGCCGCGCCGAAGAACTTCTTCGGCGGGTACAGGGCGGTGGAGTCCACACCACCGGACATGATCCGGCCCGAGGCCGGGGCCGCCAGGTTGTAGGCGCGACCCAGACGGGTGATGGAGTCCAGCAGCACGATCACGTCGTGACCCAGCTCCACCAGGCGCTTGGCCCGCTCGATCGCCAGCTCGGCGACGACCGTGTGGTCCTCGGCGGGGCGGTCGAAGGTCGAGGAGATGACCTCGCCCTTGACCGACCGCTGCATGTCGGTGACCTCCTCCGGACGCTCGTCCACCAGCACCACCATCAGGTGGCACTCGGGGTTGTTCCGGGTGATGGAGTTCGCGATGGCCTGCATGATCATGGTCTTGCCGGTCTTCGGCGGGGCCACGATCAGACCGCGCTGGCCCTTGCCGATGGGCGAGACCATGTCGATGATCCGGGTGGTCAGCGCCGCCGGGTCGCTCTCCAGCCGCAGCCGCTCCTGCGGGTACAGCGGGGTGAGCTTGTTGAACTCCGGACGGCCCCGGCCGGACTCCGGCGCCATGCCGTTGACCGAGTCCAGGCGCACCAGCGCGTTGAACTTCTCGCGGCGCTCGCCCTCGCGGGGCTGACGGACCGCGCCGGTGACGTGGTCGCCCTTGCGCAGGCCGTTCTTGCGGACCTGGGCGAGGGAGACGTACACGTCGTTGGGCCCCGGCAGGTAGCCGGAGGTGCGCACGAACGCGTAGTTGTCGAGGATGTCCAGGATGCCCGCGACCGGGATCAGGACGTCGTCCTCGGCGATCTGCGGCTCGTTGCCGCCCTCCTCGCGGCCCCGACGTCCGCGGCGGTCGCGGTAGCGCCCGCGCCGGCCGCGCCGGCCGCCGTCGAAGTCGTCGTCGCGGTCGTCACGGTTGCCGCGGTCGTCACGGTTGCCGCGATTGTCGCGGTCCCCGCGGTTGTCGCGGCTGCCCTTGCCCTGGCCGCCCTGACCGGCGTTGCCGTCACGACCGTCGGCCTGACCGGCGTTGCCGTCACGACCGTCGCGACCGCCCTTGCCCTGGCCGTCACGGTTGCCCTGGCGGCCGGCGGTGTCCTGACCGGCGTTCTTGCCGCGACGCTCGCGCTTGCCGCCCTGGCGGCCGTCCTGGCCGCCGTCGCGGCCCCCGGGCTGCTCCTCGGTCCGGGAGTCCCGGCGCCCCTCGGAGCGACCGGTCTCGGCACCGTCCTGCTGCGCGGTGTCGCGGTTGTTCTCACCGGCCCTGTCCCGGGCGGGCGCGGCCTCGGCCGGCGCCTCGGACTGGCCGGGGATGTCGATCTGCTGCTGATCGGTGGTGTCACCGGTACGGGTGCGCGAGGTGGCCCGACGGCGCGGCTTCTCGGCCTGTTCGGCCGGTGCGGCGGCGGGGGCCTGCTCGGCGGGAGCGGCCGGGGCGGCCGAACCGGCCTCGCCCTGCTTCTCCCTGATCACCTCGATCAACTGGCTCTTGCGCATCCGGGCGGTGCCGCGGATGCCGAGCTTCGAGGCCAACTGCTGGAGTTCGGCCAACACCATGCCCTCGAGGCCGGTGCCGGAGCGTCGGCGCCGGGGCGCACGGGTGGCGGCGGAGGCTTCCGTCGCGGACGCGTCGGGGTTCCCGGCGGTCCTGTCGGCGCTGTCGGCACTCACGCCCATCAGATCGGTGGTGTCGCTCACGAAGGGTCCTTCCCTGGAGCGGACGTCGGCCTGTGTGGCTCGGCGACCGGTCGTGCTGTCCGGCTGCGGTTCCGTTGCGGGGAACCGTGCCGGGGCGGTGGTCCCGCCTCTTGGTGGATGCGGCGGGAAGATCGGTGCAAGTCGGTGCGGCTCGATCGGCCGGGTGATTCACCCGCCGTGTGGCGCACCGGTTTCCGGGGCGTACCCGGCTCCGTCCGGCGGGCTGCCGGTACGGGCGGAGATTTCCGGAAGAGGGGCGGGACCTCGAAAGAGTCCGCCTGGCCGTGCCGTCCTGGATGCCCGAGGAGAGCGGGCGATTCCCGGTGTCGATGTCGGGGCGACGTCGTCGGGGCCCCGGTAGGCTTCCGGGACGTCCCGTGGAGGCGATCCCCGGGTACACTCCGTGAGGACGGCACGTGCGGTCCTGAGATTAACACTACCGGATACCGCCGGCATTCCCCCTCTCCCCCCATTGGAGCACCACGCCCCGGACGGGGCACACGCGCCGCGCTCCCGGGGCCCGATCGGCCCGCGAACCGCGGCTCACTCGCCGCTCCCGGTCAGCGGAAGCACTCTCGCGCCGGCGGTGTCCAGGGCCAGCCGGTTGGCGGTCCAGCCCTCCCCCGCGGAGCGGGAGACCTTCTCCGCCTCGCCGTCACCGGCCAACGCCAGCACGGTCGGCCCGGCGCCGGAGATCACCGCCGGCACCCCGTCGGCCCGCAGCCGGGCCACCAGGTCGGCGCTGCCGGGCATGGCCGGCGCCCGGTACTCCTGGTGCAGGCGGTCCTCGGTGGCGGGCAGCAGCAGCTCGGGGCGACGGGTGATCGCCTCGACCAGCAGGGCGGCCCGACCGGCGTTGAGCGCCGCGTCCGCGTGCGGGACGGTGCGCGGCAGCAGGCCCCGCGCGGTCTCGGTGAGCAGCGGCTCGGCCGGGACGAACACCACCGGCACCAGGGAGGGGTCGGGGTCCATGCGGATGGCCCGGGTCGCGCCGCCCTCGCCCCAGGCCAGGGTGAAGCCGCCCAGCAGGCAGGCGGCGACGTTGTCGGGGTGCCCCTCGATCTCGGTGGCCAGCTCCAGCAGGGCGGTGTCGTCCAGGCGGCTCTCCCCGCCCGGCGTCACCGCGCGGGCGGCGATCAGGCCCGCGCAGATCGCGGCGGAGGAGGAGCCCAGGCCGCGCCCGTGCGGGATGCGGTTGGCGCAGACCACGTCCAGGCCGCGCGGCCGACCGCCGAGCACCTCGAAGGCGGTGTGCATGGAGCGGACCAGCAGGTGCCTCTCGTCACGCGGGAGGGTGTCGGCGCCCTCACCGGCGATGTCGATGTTCAGGCCGGCGTCGGCGACGCGGACCACGACATCGTCGTACAGGCCCAGCGCCAGACCGAGGGCGTCGAAGCCGGGCCCCAGATTCGCGCTGGTCGCGGGCACCCGAACCCGCACGGGGGCGGCACGGAAGGCGGGATGGGCCATCGGTCGATGACGCTCCTTGCTCGAATGGCTCGGCTTCACACGCATGCGGGGGTCGACATGTGCGGGGGTGCCCGGCCGCCCGGGAGGCGGG
>NZ_VKHT01000504.1 GCF_014141535.1 Streptomyces alkaliphilus
GTGCGGGAGGCGTCCGGGGCGTCCGCCGGGGGCGGCGCGAACGGGTTCTCCCCCTGCTCGTCGCCGGAGTTCCTGCGGTCGGAGGCAGGGCGTCGGTCGGTCATCTGCTCCTCGTGTCCCCTTCGTGGCGCCGATCGTCCCGGGTGGTACGGCGGGTGGCGATGTCCCCGACCGTACCGGGACCGGGCCGGGACCGTCGCACGGGGTCGGTGCGGCGGGCCGGTATCGTGACCCGGGGCCCGCCCGCGCCGACCCCGCCCGGGCGCCGCCCGAGCCCCGTCCCGACCGGTCCGCCGGCCGGGGCACGAGCCCCCGCCCCGAAGGAACAACAGCCGTGGCCCCTGCCCGGGAAACGTCTCCGAAGCGCCTGGTCGTCCTGGTCTCCGGCTCCGGAACCAACCTCCAGGCCCTCCTCGACACCATCGCCCGGCTCGGCGCCGACGAGTACGGCGCGCGGGTGGTGGCCGTCGGCGCCGACCGGCCGGGCATCGCGGGCCTCGACCGCGCGGAGGCCGCCGGCCTGCCGACCTTCGTGTGTCGCCTGGCCGACCACCCCGACCGGGACGCCTGGGACGCCGCCCTGACCGACGCCGTCGCCGCGCACGAGCCCGACCTGGTCGTCTCGGCCGGCTTCATGAAGATCCTCGGCCGGCGTTTCCTGGGCCGGTTCGGCGGACGCACCGTCAACACCCACCCGGCCCTGCTGCCGAGCTTTCCCGGCGCCCACGCCGTGCGCGACGCGCTCGCCCACGGCGTGAAGGTCACCGGGTGCACCGTCCACTTCGTCGACGAGGGCGTCGACACCGGCCCGATCATCGCCCAGGGCGTGGTCGAGGTCCGGGAGGAGGACGACGAATCCGCGCTGCACGAGCGCATCAAGGACGTCGAGCGCCGGCTGCTCGTCGAGGCCGTGAGCCGACTGGCCCGCGACGGCCACCGCATCGAGGGACGAAAGGTATACATCCCGTGACCACCGAATCCACCCGGCGCCCCATCCGGCGCGCCCTGGTCAGCGTCTACGACAAGACCGGGCTGGAGGAGCTGGCCCGTGGGCTCGACGCGGCGGGCGTCCGGCTCGTCTCCACCGGCTCCACCGCGAAGGTCATCGCCGCCGCCGGCGTGCCCGTCACCCCCGTCGAGGAGCTGACCGGCTTCCCCGAGTGCCTGGACGGCCGGGTGAAGACCCTGCACCCCAAGGTGCACGCCGGCATCCTCGCCGACCTGCGTCTGGAGGACCACCGCTCCCAGCTCGATGAGCTCGGCGTCGAGCCGTTCGACCTGGTCGTGGTGAACCTCTACCCCTTCCGCGAGACCGTCGCCTCCGGCGCGAGCCCCGACGAGTGCGTGGAGCAGATCGACATCGGCGGCCCCTCGATGGTGCGCGCCGCAGCCAAGAACCACCCGTCGGTGTCGGTGGTCGTCAACCCCGACCGCTATCCCGAGGTCATCGCGGCGGCCGAGGGCGGCGGTTTCGAACTGCCGACGCGCAAGCGGCTCGCCGCCGAGGCGTTCGCCCACACCGCCGCCTACGACGCGGCCGTCGCCTCCTGGTTCGCCGCCGACTACGCCCCCGACGCCGAGACGCTGCCGTCCTTCACCGCCACCGCCCTGGAGCGCACCCGCTCCCTGCGCTACGGCGAGAACCCGCACCAGCCGGCCGCCCTGTACGCGGACCCGACCGGCATCGGCCTGGCCTCCGCCGAGCAGCTGCACGGCAAGGAGATGTCCTACAACAACTACGTGGACACCGACGCGGCCCGCCGCGCCGCCCACGACCACGCCCGGCCCTGCGTGGCGATCATCAAGCACGCCAACCCGTGCGGCATCGCGGTCGGCGCGGACGTCGCCGAGGCCCACCGCAAGGCGCACGCCTGCGACCCGGTCTCCGCCTTCGGTGGCGTCATCGCCGTCAACCGGCCGGTGTCGGCGGCCATGGCCGAGCAGGTCGCGGAGATCTTCACCGAGGTGATCGTCGCCCCCGACTACGAGGACGGCGCGCTGGAGATCCTCACCCGCAAGAAGAACATCCGGGTGCTGCGCTGCCCCGACGCCCCCGCCCAGCGGCACGAGGTGCGGCCCATCGAGGGCGGCCTGCTGGTGCAGGAGCGCGATCTTTTCCAGGCCGACGGCGACGACCCGGCGAGCTGGACCCTGGCCGCCGGCGAGGCCCTGGACGCCGACGCCCTGGCGGAGCTGGCCTTCGCCTGGCGGGCCTGCCGGGCGGTGAAGTCCAACGCCATCCTGCTCGCCCGGGACGGCGCCTCGGTCGGCGTCGGCATGGGCCAGGTCAACCGCGTGGACTCGGCCCGACTCGCGGTGCAGCGGGCGGGGGAGGAGCGGGCGGCCGGTGCGTACGCCGCGTCCGACGCCTTCTTCCCCTTCCCCGACGGCCTGCGGGTGCTGCTCGACGCGGGCGTGCGGGCCGTGGTGCAGCCGGGTGGCTCGGTGCGGGACGAGGAGGTCATCGCCGCCGCCCGCGAGGCGGGCGCGACGATGTACCTGACCGGGACCCGGCACTTCTTCCACTGATCAGCCGGTGAGCGGCGTGGTACCGCTCCCACGGCATCCCTTCCCCGGGGGTCGACGTGACCGAAAGGTCTGTCGGCCCCCGGGGGTGTCGCGCGGGGACGTGACGACGGTTTCGACCCGGAGTCGGCGGGGGCTCCATCCGGATTTCGTCGCCGGGCCCCGGGGTCCGGGAGAAAACGGTGGGATGGAAGGAGAACCGATCGGACGGTTGTGACGTCCGAGAAGGTGGGGGGTCCGGGTCGCCGTGGGGGGCGGCCCGGGCCCTCTCTCCCCTTCGGTCGAACCCCTGGGGCGGCAACGGGTCCCGGCGGGGGCCTTGACGGGAACCCCGATCGCCGGCTGGATGGTCGGGCGGCGTTGGGAGCGCTCCCATTCATCAGGCGTGAATGGGAAGGACGAAACCTTGCGAGGAGATCGAGAACCGGTTGACCCCCGGACGTTCCGGGCATCTCCGGTACGCCGGTCGGAGCGACAGCCGCGACGGCATCGGACGGGCACCCCCCGCCGGGTCGCCATCCGCGCCGCCCTCACCGCGTTCGTCGCCGCCACGGCCCTGCTGTTCGCGGGACCGATGGCCTCACACGCGGCCGGCGGCACCACGACTTCGGCGACGGCCCCGACCGAAACGGGGTTCGAGGGCGGGCACGCCGCCGTCGAACCCGGGGTCGACACCACCACAGGCGGCGCCGACGCCGGCCCCGGTGAGCCATCCACCGACGCCTCCTGCGCGGCGCTCCCGGTCTTCGGCTCCTCCTGGCCGGGTGGCTTCCAGATGGAGGTGACCGTCACCAACACCGGCACCGTCCCGCTCACCGGCTGGAGCGTCCACCTCCCGGCCGTCAACGCCGACCAGGTGTGGGGCGGCATCGCCGAACCCCACCCCGAGGGCGGCACCCTCATCACCAACACCCCGTGGAACGGCGCCGTCGCCCCCGGCACCTCCGTGTCCCTCGGCCTGATCGGCTCGGGCTCCGGACCGACCGACGCGCGACCCCCGGTCTGCGCCCCCCTGACCGGCTGAACCGGCCGGGTCGGCCGCGCCCCACCAGTCGGGGGCGCGGCCGTTCACGGGCCCACCGGCGCGGCGTACGCTGTCCGCGACACAGGGGAGAACGGCCGACGGGGGAGAAGCCATGGACACCGGTGACGCACAGCCCGGGGGGCTCCGCTCGGCCGGAGGGACCGGTACCTCTCGGACC
>NZ_VKHT01000505.1 GCF_014141535.1 Streptomyces alkaliphilus
GCCCCCCGCTGCGCCCCACCGGCCCACCACCGCCGGGCGACGGCCGGGGGCCGCGCGTCCACCGACCGCGCACCGACGGCGGCGTCCGCCGGCGCCTGGTGCCACCCTTCCCGGAGCCCGGCACCCGGCTGTGGGGGTACTTCGGCTTCGCCCCCGGCACCGCCGCCCGCCTCGCCGGGGCGATGGGCTGGGTGGGCCCGCTGCTGGTCGCCGCCTTCGCCGGGGTGCTGCGTTTCGCGCGCCTGGACCGCCCCGCGGTCGTCATGTTCGACGAGACCTACTACGCCAAGGACGCCTGGGCGCTGCTGCGGCGCGGCTGGGAGGCGAACTGGCCCGAGGACGCCAACGAGCGGATCCTCGACGGCGTCGTCCCGCTCGGCGACTCCGCCGCCTACGTGGTGCACCCCCCGGCGGGCAAGTGGCTGATCGCGCTCGGCGAGTGGGCCTTCGGCATGACGCCCTTCGGCTGGCGCTTCGTGCCCGCCCTGCTGGGCGCTCTCTCGGTGCTGATGCTGTGCCGGATCGGCCGCCGACTGTTCCGTTCCACCGCGCTGGGCTGCCTCGCCGGGTTGTTCATGGCCGTGGACGGCCTGCACTTCGTGATGAGCCGGGCCGCCCTGCTCGACCTGATCCTGATGTTCTGGATCCTGGCCGCCTTCGGCTGCCTGCTGGTGGACCGCGACCGTTCCCGGGCCCGGATGGCGGCGGCGCTGGAGGACGCGGCCCGCACCCCCGACCGGCCGCCGCGCGGCAACCGCTCCGAGGACGGGATGCTGCGCCCCGACGCCGGGACCGGCCGGCGCGCCCGCCTCGGATGGCGCCCGTGGCGGATCGCCGCCGGGGTCTGCCTCGGCCTGGCCTGCGCCACCAAGTGGAGCGGCCTGTGGGTGCTGGTCGCCTTCGGCATCATGATCGTGCTGTGGGACGCGGCGACCCGGCGCACCGCCGGCGCCCCCCGCCCGTACCGGGCGATGCTGCGCCGCGACGCCGTCCCCGCGTTCCTGTCCACGGTGCCGGTGGCGGTGGCCGTCTACCTCGCCTCGTGGGCCGGCTGGTTCCTGCGCCCCGGCGGCTACCACCGGGACTGGGCGGCGGAGAACGCCCCCACCGGGCACCCGGTCGGGGACGCGCTGCGCAGCCTGTGGCACTACCACTCGGAGGTCTACGGCTTCCACGTCGGCCTGGACTCCGAGCACAGCTACCAGTCCAATCCGTGGAGCTGGCTCGTGGCCGGGCGGCCGGTGTCGTTCTTCTACCTGTCGGAGGAGGAGGGCGAGGGGGCGTGCCGGGAGGCCGGCGGCTGCGCCCGCGAGGTACTGGCCCTGGGCACCCCGTTGCTGTGGTGGGCTGCCTGCGCCGCCCTGGTCTACTGCCTGTGGCGGTGGGCGGCCCGCCGGGACTGGCGTGCCGGCGCGATCCTGTGCGGGACGGCGGCCGGTCTGCTGCCGTGGTTCCTCTACCAGGACCGGACGATCTACTACTTCTACGCGGTGGTGCTGGTGCCGTTCCTGTGCCTGGCGCTGACGATGGCGCTGGGAGCGGTCCTGGGGCCGCCGGGGTGCCCGGAACGACGGCGGACGGTGGGCATCGCGGCGTGCGGGGTCGTCGTCCTCGCCGTGGTCTGGAACTTCGTGTTCTTCTACCCCGTGTACGCGGACGTGCCGCTGCCGATGGACGGTTGGCGTGCCCGGATGTGGCTGCCGACCTGGATCTGATCGGGGCCGGTCCCGTTGGGTCCCGGGCGGCCCGCGGGGAGTCCGCCCGCACCTCCGTCGGGCCGGCCGATCGGGTGGGTTCCGAGCCACCGGGACGGACACCGCGCGGGGCCCCCGGGGCACGCCGGGTAGGCTGCGGCGTCTGAACGTGCGAGGTGCGGATGAGAACGCTGTGGGGCCTGCGGGGCCCGGGAACCGGTACCGGCACGACGGGGACGGGACACGACACGACACGGTGGGGGACACCGGTGACGGGAACGACGCGCGGGGCGCGGCACACGACGACCGGGGCCCGACCGGGCGGTTCACCACGGGGAACGACCGGGGGTGAGCCCGGATCCGGGCCGACGGCGCGACCGGCGGTCGGCGCGTTCCGGCGCGGCGGGCCCGGCCGGCGCGTCACCCGGGGCATCGTCACGGTGGCCGCGCTGGCCGTGGTCGCGGGGTGCAACTCCGGCGGCTCCGACGACACCACCGCCAGGAACGCCACGCCGGCCGAGACCGCCGCCGAGTTCCTCAACGCCTGGGAGAACGGCAACGTCGAGAAGGCCGCGGGCCTGACCGACGACCCCGCCGCGGCACGGACCGCGCTCGAGGCCTTCGCCGCCGACACCGGCCTGGCGGACCTCACCCTCACGCCGGGGACGAGTTCCGGCGACGACATCTCCTTCCTGGTGACCGTCCGCCTGCCCGTCGGCGGTGACGACGGCGAGGGTGCGGACGGCGGTGGCGGCGACGCCTCCGACAAGGTCGACTGGCAGTACCGCTCGGAGCTGTCGGTGCGTCGGGACGACGACCTCGGCACGGTGGTGGCCTGGGAGCCGACCGTCGTGCACCCCGACCTGACCGACGGCAACCGTCTGGAGACGGGGCCGCTCTCCGAGGACGCGGCGGTGCGGGTGCTGGACCGCGACGGCGACGAGCTGACCGCCGAGGACCATCCCTCGCTGGCGGCGGTCCTCACCGAACTGGGCGCCCGCTACGGCGCGGACGCCGACCCCGGCAGCGAGCTGCGGCTCGTGGACGCCTCCGGGGCCCGGCTGGAACAGCTCCTGGAGCTGGAGTCGCCGAACCCCGTCGAGGTGCCGACCACCATCGACGCCGACCTCCAGGCGACGGCCGAGGATGTCCTCGCCGACACCGACCGCGCCGGCCTGGCCGCGATCCGACCGAGCACCGGCGAGATCCTGGCCCTGGTCACCACACCCGCCCCCGACCCGGAGGAGGACCCCGGGGAGTCCACCGACCTGGCCGTGAAGGGACGCATGGCGCCGGGCTCGACCTGGAAGATCGTCAGCTCGGCGCTGATGATCGACCGCGGGCTGGCCTCGCCGTCCGCCGTCCACCCGTGCCCGAAGAACTTCGACCACGGCGGCTGGCCGTTCGAGAACCTCAACGAGTTCGAGCTGGAGGGCGGCACCTTCGCGCAGAGCTTCGCCGCCTCCTGCAACACCGCCTTCGTCTCGGCGGCGCCCGAGCTGTCCGACGAGGAGTTGGGCACCTACGCCCGGAATACCTTCGGCATCGGCCTGGAGTGGGACGCCGGGATCGCGGTGGAGTCCGGCACGGTCCCGGTGGAGTCCAACGCGCAGATGGCCGCCCAGCTGATCGGCCAGGCCGGCGTGCGGGCCAACCCGCTGGTGATGGCCTCGGTGTCGGCCACCGTGCGGGACGGCTCGTTCCGGCAGCCGTACCTGGTGCCGCCGGACCACGACGGCCGGGAACTCGCCACCGCCGCCGGGCCGTCGGAGGGTACCGCCGCGCAGCTGCGCGGGCTGATGGTGGCGGCCGTGCAGTACGGCACCGCCTCGGCGGCGATGTCCGGGGTGCCCGGCGAGACCGGGGCGAAGACCGGCTCGGCCGAGGTCATCGGCCAGGAGGACCCCAACGCCTGGTTCACCGCCTACCGGGACGACCTGGCGGTGGCGGCCGTGGTGCCCGAGAGCGGACACGGCGGCAAGATCGCCGGCCCCCTGGTGGCCCGCGTCCTCAACGCCGCCCCCTGACCGCCTC
>NZ_VKHT01000506.1 GCF_014141535.1 Streptomyces alkaliphilus
GGCCCGCCCCGCGTCCCCCTCCGGAGCCCGGCACCGGGGAGGTGCGGCGTGACCGGCGGAACCGTCCTCGACACCCGGGCGCTCAACCGCGCGACCCTGGCCCGTCAACTCCTCCTCGACCGCTCCGACCTGCCGCCCCTGGACGCCGTCGCGCACCTGGGAGGGATGCAGGCGCAGGAGCCGCAGGAACCCTTCCTCGGCCTGTGGTCCCGCCTGCGCGCCTTCGACCCGGGCGTCCTCTCCGACCTGTTGACCCGCCGTCGGGTGGTGCGCACCCACCTCATGCGGCGCACCGTCCACCTCGTCACAGCCGAGGACGTCCTGGCCCGGCGCTCCCGCCACGACGCCATGCTGCGGCAACGGGCACGGGCCGCCTACCGTCGCGAACTCGAGGACGTGGACCTCGACGAACTGGCGGCGGCGGGCCGGGAGGTGATGGCCGACGGCGAACCCCGGGCGATGGCAGAACTCGTCCGGGCGGTGGCCCACCGGTGGCCGGACGCCCCGCCCCGGGCGCTCGGCGAGATGCTGGTCGCCGCCCTCATCCCGATGGCGCAACTGCCGCCGCGCGGGTTGTGGCGCACCCGGGCGGGGGTGCGCAACCTGCCGATCGCCGTCTGGCTCGGCCGCGACATCGACCCCCCGGCACCGGAGGGCACCGACCCCGTCGGAGCGGCCATGGCGCGGGGCTACCTGGCCGCCTTCGGCCCCGCCGCCACGGCCGATCTGCGTGCCTGGAGCGGCCTGGCGGGTCTACCGGCGGCGGTGGCCGCCATCCGGGACGAACTGATCTCCTTCCGGGACGAACGCGGCCGGGTGCTGTGGGACCTCCCCGACGCGCCGCGCCCCGACGCCGACACCCCCGCTCCGGTGCGGTTCCTGCCCGCCTTCGACAACGCGATCCTCGGCTACGACGACCGAACCCGGATCATCGACGACGCCCACCGGGGGCTCTCGGTGGCGGGCGCCCGGGTGGTGCTGGTCGACGGTCGGGTCACCGCGACGTGGACCGTCGAACGCGACGGCGGCGCCCGGGAGGACCCCGGCACCGTGACCGTCACCCCGCTGCGCCGACTCTCCCCGGCCGAGCGCGAGGAGGTCCTCGGGGAGGGGCGGAACCTGGCGGCCTTCCTCTCCGAGGGCGCCGCCGACCGGGTACGTGTCGCCACGGACCCCGCCTGAGCGTTCCCGCCCCCCAGAGGGGAGGGGCGGGAACGCCGGGAGCCCGGCCCCCCGCCGTCGATCATCGGACAGGGGGTCGGGCTCCGCCGGTCGTGCCCGGATCAGCCCTCGGTGTCCTCGGTGTCCTCGGTGTTTTCGGTGTCCTCGTCCGTGCCGTCCTCGGCATCGGATCCCTCGTCGCCGGCTTCCGCCCCGCCCTCCTCGGAGGTCGGGGCGTTCGCCTCCACCGCCGCCACGGCCTCGCGGGCCACCCGCTCGGCGGCCTCGGTGATCGCCTCGGCGGAGGGCGGGTCGTCGTTGTCGAAGTCGATGCCCGTCAGGTCCACGGTCACCACCACGTTGGCGGTCCGGACCACCACCCGCTGCTGGCGGGAGGGACGCGTCTCGTCGTCGCCGGTGGTGGTGTCCACCGTGTAGGAGAACGATCGGGCCTCGTCGCCCCAACCGTCCTCCTCCCCCGGCTCGCCGGCGGAGACGTCCTCCAGGCCCTCGTCGGTCTCCACCTCCGCCGCCCGGTCGGCCAGGTAGCGGGCGGCGCGCTCCTCACCGCTGCCCAGCGAGGGATCTGTCTCGAAACGCCGCAGGGACACCGACAGACTGCGGAAGTCGTACTCGTCGATGCCGCTCCACAGGCAGGTGGCGTTGGCCGCGGTGTCCGGGGACTCCAGTTCCTCCCCGGCGGTGTCGGAGGCACCCGGCACCACCTCCTCGACCGTCTCCTCCTCCAGGGTCCGGCAGGGGTTGGGCAGGCCGGTGAAACGGACGGGTTCCGAGGTCGCCTCGGCGGAGGGCACCGCGTCGGGCGCGGCGGCCCCCTCCCCGTCGTCGTCGGAGGAGGAGCAGGCGGTCAACAACAGGGCCGGCACGAGTGCGCAGGCGAGCAGGCGGCCCGCCCGACCGGCGGGGGCAACGTGGGAGTCCATGGTTCCTCGGGGTCCTCGTCCGTGTGACCCCGGTGGCCGGGGTCTCCCGTCGGGGAGACACGGTACGCCCCGCCGGCGACCTCCCGGCGGGCCGGCCGGCGCGTGTCCCGGCGACGTGCGCGGGCTCACCCCTCGAAACGGCCCGCGAGACGCCTGGCCAACTCCACCGCGCGGTCAAGGGTTTCGGCTTCCCGCGGCAGCGGGCCGCCCGAACCGAAATCCTCCGTGAGGGTGACGGTGACGATGGCGTTGGACGTGCGGAAGGTCACGACGATCTCGCGCAGGTCGCCGTTGGCGTCGGTGGCGAGACGGTCGTCGAGCCACGCCTCCTCGCCGAGGTTCTCCACGCGGCGGGGGCCGTCCTCGCCGTCGCCGTCACCGTTGTCCCGGTCGCCGTCGGTGCCGTTGTCATCGGGGGTCTCGTCGTTGTCACCGTCATCGGGGGGCTCGGTGCCCTCGTCGGTGTCCTCCGCGTCGGGGTCGGTCTCCCCGTCCTCGCCGTCGGAATCGGTCTCCTCCGGGTCCCGGGCCCCGGGGTCCTCCGTGTCGGTGTCGGCGGTGCCCTCGGTGCGGGTGTCCCCGTCCGTGCCGTCCCCGCCGCCGGTGTCGCCCTCCCCGGGGGAGGGGGAGGCGGCGGATCCGTCCCGCGCGGAGTCCGCTCCGCCCTCCGGGGCCCCGTCCTCCCGCTCCGCCCGCGGCTCGAGACCGGCGGACTCGGCGGCGGCCTCGAACTCCCGCCCGGCCTGCTCCTCGTCGCTGACCTCCGGGTCGTAGGAGACGACCCGCAGGAAGTCCACCGACAGGCGGTGGGTGCCCCGGGCACCGGGGACCTCCCAGACGCAGCCCACCCGACGGGCGGTGTTGAACGTCGCCGCCGGCACCCCCGCCAACGTCTCCTCGTCGGTTTCCGGGAGCAGCGCGGTCAACAACTCGCGGTCCACGGCGCCGCACGGCTCGGGAAGGGTGGAGTACCGGCCGGCCGAAGCGGTCGGGCCCGTGCCGTTGCCCGTGCCGTTCCCGATCTCCTCGCCGAGGTCGGAGGAGCAGGAGAGCAGGGTCACGAGCAGGATGCCGGGCAGCGCGGCCCCCGCGATGAACGCCATGCGCCGCACGTCGTGCCCTCCTCCCGGCCGTACACCGGCCGTCCGGACCGGCCGCCGGTGGACGGGGCGTGCGGTCCGGGGTGTTCCCGTGGTCGTGGTGGCGGGGCACGAGACGCGCCGTGCCCCGGCAGGCGGTGAAGTCTACTGGCCCGGGCCGCTACGGCGCCGCCGGCACCGGACGGATACGGCGATGACGACGATCATTCCTCGCCCCGGGGGGTGGTCTCGCGTCGGACGGCGTCGGCCACGGTCTCCCGCACCTCATCACGACCGACGGGTCGACCGCTTCCCTCGAAGGTTGGGGGAAAAGCGGTTCGTCCCACACCCGGTTGGCCATGGCGGCCGGGTGAATGCGCCGGCGAATGATCTCGGCCTCGCTCATCCCTCCGCGCCGGGCCGCCTCCTTGATGAGGGCCGGGTCCTCGGGGTCGGCGTGGACGTTGGTGCGCTTCATCGACATGTACCGATGTTGGTACATCCCGGGTTCCGGGGACGCGGGGCGACCGGGGCGATCGGGGG
>NZ_VKHT01000507.1 GCF_014141535.1 Streptomyces alkaliphilus
CGGTGGGGGCGGGCGGCGTCGGGGCCGAGCCGCTCGATCTTGTTCTTCTCGTAGGACTCGTAGTTGCCCTCGAACCAGAACCACCGCGACTCGCCCTCGTAGGCGAGGATGTGGGTCGCCACGCGGTCCAGGAACCACCGGTCGTGGGAGATGACCACGGCGCAGCCGGGGAACTCCAGTAGGGCGTTCTCCAGCGAGGAGAGGGTCTCCACGTCGAGGTCGTTGGTGGGCTCGTCGAGGAGCAGCAGGTTGCCGCCCTGCTTGAGGGTGAGCGCGAGGTTCAGGCGGTTGCGCTCACCGCCGGAGAGGATCCCGGCGGGCTTCTGCTGGTCCGGGCCCTTGAAGCCGAAGGCGCTGACGTAGGCGCGCGAGGGCATCTCGACCTGACCGACGTTGATGTAGTCCAGGCCGTCGGAGACGACCTCCCACAGCGACTTCTTCGGGTCGATGTTCTCGCGGTTCTGGTCGACGTAGGAGACCTTGACCGTGTCGCCGACCTTGACCTTGCCGGAGTCCGGCTCCTCCAGGCCCTGGATCATCTTGAACAGGGTGGTCTTGCCGGCGCCGTTGGGGCCGATGACACCGACGATGCCGTTGCGCGGCAGGGTGAAGGACAGGCCGTCCACCAGCACCTTGTCGCCGAACGCCTTGTGCAGGTCCTCGATCTCGACGACCACGTTGCCCAGACGGGGCCCCGGCGGGATCTGGATCTCCTCGAAGTCCAGCTTCCGGGTCTTCTCGGCCTCGGCGGCCATCTCCTCGTAACGGGCGAGGCGGGCCTTGGACTTGGCCTGGCGTCCCTTGGCGTTGGAGCGGACCCACTCCAACTCCTCCTTCAGACGCTTCTGCCGCTTGGCGTCCTTCTGGCCCTCGACCTTCAGACGGGTCTGCTTGGTCTCCAGGTACTTGGAGTAGTTGCCCTCGTAGCCGTGCGCCCGGCCGCGGTCCAGCTCCATGATCCACTGGGCCACGTTGTCGAGGAAGTACCGGTCGTGGGTGATGGCCACGACGGTACCCGGGTACTTGGCGAGGTGCTGCTCCAGCCACTGCACGGACTCGGCGTCCAGGTGGTTGGTGGGCTCGTCGAGCAGCAGCAGGTCGGGCTGCTCCAGCAGGAGCTTGCACAGCGCCACGCGGCGCTTCTCGCCACCGGAGAGGTGGGTGACCGGCCAGTCGCCGGGCGGGCAGCCGAGGGCGTCCATGGCCTGTTCGAGCTGGGCGTCGAGGTCCCAGGCGTTGGCGTGGTCCAGCGCCTCCTGGAGCCGGCCCATCTCCTCCATCAGCTCGTCGGTGTACTCGGTCGCCATCTGCTCGGCGATCTCGTTGAACCGGTCGAGCTTGCCCTTGATCTCGGAGACACCCTGCTGGACGTTCTCCAGGACGGTCTTGTCCTCGTCCAGCGGGGGCTCCTGGAGGAGGATGCCGACGCTGTAGCCGGGCGACAGGAAGGCGTCGCCGTTGGAGGGCTGCTCCAGTCCGGCCATGATCTTCAGGACGGTGGACTTACCGGCGCCGTTGGGCCCGACGACGCCGATCTTGGCGCCGGGCAGGAACGCCAGCGTCACATCATCGAGGATCACCTTGTCGCCATGCGCTTTGCGCGCCTTGCGCATGGTGTAGATGTACTCAGCCAAGAGAAACCATCCGGCGGGTTGTGGAGCGGTTGGGTCAGGGGCAGTGCGCTCTATCCTGCCCCATTCGCGCCCCCGGACGAAAACGCCGACCGGCCCGGCGGCGGGAGTCCCGGGGCGCCGGCCGGACCCGGGTCCTCCCGGCCTTCCGGGGAGCCCCGGGATCCGCCGTGCCCCGCGGTGACCCGCCGTGATCCCCGTGGACGCGATGAGGGCCCGTTCCCGGCTCTCGCCGGGAACGGGCCCTCATCGGTGATCACTCACCCGGTCCCGTCGGAATCATCCGATGGGGCGGATCCGGGGCGGGGCCCCGGGGGAGGTGACGCGCCGGGATACCTCAGGAAGAGGAGGAGGCGCCGCGCTTGCGGATGAAGAACATCGCCGCGCCGCCGGCCGCCAGCAGGGCGATCGCGATGCCCGCGATCATGCCCACGTTGCTGCTGCTGCCGGTCTCGGCCAGGTTCGGGGACTCGTCCTTGACCTCGTCGTCACCGGAACCCTGCGGGTTCGGCTCGTTCTCGGTCTCGGTCTCCTCCTCGGCCTCTTCCTCGCCCTCGGCGGGCTCCTCGGTCTCCTGGCCCTCCTCGCCCTCGGCCGGCGGGGTCGGCTCGGAGACCTCGCAGTCGAGGACGCCGTGGTACTCCACCAGGGTCTCCTCACCGTCGGTGATGACGATGTGGTACTCCTGCTTGTTCTCGACCGGGACGAAGATGTCCTTCGTGCCGCCGGCCGGGATGGTGTGGGTCTCGCCCTGGAAGTCGAACTCGAAGGGCTGGTCGCCCTCGTTGCCCACGGTCAGGTTGACGCCGCCGGCGACACAGTCGACCTGGTGGCTGAAGGTCGGGGCGGGACCGTCGGAGGCCCAGTTGGCGGTGGCGGTCTTGGAGGTGGACACCTCGCTGGCGCCGGCCAGGATCATGGTCTGGGTCTTCGTGTGGATGCCCTTGAAGACCCGGCCGACCTCGGCCGCCAGGGTGGCGGAGGCGGTGAAGGAGGCGGTGCCGTCGGCCGCGTCGGCCGGAACGTCGAAGTACAGCTCGCTGCCGTCCACGGCCTCGGTCACCGGGGAGCCGGAGGCGTCGGTGACGGTGACGCCGGCGGAGGTGTTCGGGGCGATGGAGACGGTGCCGGCGGAGGTCTTCACGCCGATCGGGCCGAGCTTCTGACCGGGCTTGCCGGCGACCTCCGGCGGGGTGAGCTCGAGGGAGATCTCGGGCTCTGCGATCTCACCGGCGTTCTCGTACAGGTACTCGGTGAGCTTCTCGGCCGCCTTGCCGGTGGGGGTGGCGGAAGCGGCGTGCTGCGGGTCCGAGTAGCGCCAGATGGCGGCCTGGGTACCCGCGGCGGCGGTGGCCGGGGTCAGCTTCTCCTTACCCGTGAGGCCGACGGTCTGCCCCAGCGCGTTCAGGTCATCGACCTGCGGGTACGAGTTCTGGAGGATCCAGTGGATCTTCCCGGCGTTCGGGTTGGCGGCGAGCACCGAGGAGCCCCACGCCGTCTCCTGGTACCGCGCGTTCCTGGCGGTCGGGGTACCGAAGTCGATGCAGTAGGTCTTGATGGTGCCGCCACCGTCGACGTTCATGGTGAACAGGCCACCGCGGTAGGTCTTGTTGCCCACCTTGATCGTCGACGAGAGGTCATTGGCCAGGCCAACGAGCTGGGCGGTGGTACCCCCGGTACCGACGGCGGTCTCGTCGGCGGCGGCCGAACCGGCGGTGGCGATACCGCCACCGACGAACATCAGGCTCGCCACGACCGTGGCCGCAAGGCGGGTTATGACCCGCTTGCGCACAGAAATCATGTGTGAGTCCCCTCCACGAGGCGCACGGGTCGCAGCCACCTCGGTGCCGGGCAAGCGTTTCAGAAGTCCCGTGCGTACGCCGGGATCGTAGAGAGGGAAAACGGGGTACGTCCCCAACGGCCGGGTGAACTACCCACTCCGAAGCGGAATCGTTATCAGATGGTCCCACCAAAAGGGACGATCAGCCCGGATCACCCCCGGCGAGCGAGTGTTGACGGTGCGTCAGCGCCTCCACCGGGCGGAACCTGCTCCTCCACTTCATGTTCACGACCCCCTCCCGCCCTCCTCGAC
>NZ_VKHT01000508.1 GCF_014141535.1 Streptomyces alkaliphilus
GTCGGCGCCCGGGACGGGCGGTGCGCCCATTGTCCCCCTCGAACCCGTTTTCGCACGGAAAATGGGCCCGCTCGGCGTGGTGTCCGGATCCGCCCCCGGTTCCGGATGTTCCACGCCGGGCGGGCCCGGCCATCGAACCCGGCGACCACCACGTCCGTCGGGTCCGACGGGCCGGCCGGAGGGTCCGGCCGGCCTCAAAGAGGTCTCACTCGTGCGGGACGACCACCACCGGGCACCGTGCGTGGTGCAGTGCGGCGTGGACGACGGCGCCCACCCGCGGGGCCAACGCCCCCAGGCGGTGCCCGCCGCGCCCCAGGACCAGCAGCCGCGCCCCCGCGGCCTCCGTGAGCAGCCCCTCGGCGGCCCCGTCACCGATCGCGACGGCCTCCACCGTCACCTGCGGGTACTTCTCCCGCCACGGCGTCAGCGCCGCCTCCAGCCGGGACGCCGGGTCCTCGGGAGTCGACTCGCCCGCCCCCGCCCGGGATCCGTCACCGCCCGAACGCCGGGTGTGCACCACCCGCAGCGGCAGTTCGGAGCGCGCGGCCTCGGCGAAGGCGAACTCCAGCACCTCCTCGTCGGGGCGATCGGGCCGCTTGAGGCCGACGCAGATCGGCCGCGCGGTGCCCGGCACCTCGGCGGGGCCCTCCGGCCCCGCGGAGTCGGCGCGGACCACCAGCACCGGGCACTCCGCCCGGGCGACCACCGCGTGGCTGACCGAGCCGAGGAGGAAGCCGGCGATGGTCCCCAGGCCGCGGGCGCCGAGCACCAGCAGGTCGGAATCCATGGCGCGGTCCAGCAGCGCGGGCACGGGGCTCTCCGGCGGCGACTCGCGCCGGATCTCCAACCCGGGGTGGGCCGCGGCGATCGCGTCACCGGTCTCGGTGAGCTTCTCCTCCGCGGTCATCCGCAGGTGCTGGGGGGCGTCCATCGGCGCCTCCCAGGCGCTGATGATGCCCCAGGCGTAGACCAGCCGGAGCGGAAGACCCCGGCGGGTGGCGATCTCCGCCCCCCACGCCGCGGCGGCGCGGCCGGCCTCGGAACCGTCGATGCCGACGGTGACGTATCGGACCATGGCGGCGGTCTCCTCTCCGGCCCCGGATCCCGGCCCGGGCAGTGGTCCCGACCGGGCCGGCGGGTCCACGACGGGGTCCCGAACGGCCGACGGTGCGGTGGCGCCTCGCTGCGCCGATTCCATTGTGACGCGAGGAGGGGGCCCCCACATCTTCGAAGCGGCCCCCACCGAGGGCCGTTCGGCCCCCTTTACCCGGACCGCGCGAGGGCGTGTGACGACAGGCGCCCGGTTCACCCGATCGGAGGTGTCGGGGTGACCGGGGCCGCCATCCGCTCGTTGTCCCGGGGACCGCCGCAACATGCCGCAGCACGTTCCGGGGGACCGGATGTGGGAGGTGGACCGTGAACGGGAGTTCGCCGGCACGACCGTCGGAGGCGCCGGATGCCGAGGGGGCGAGCGTCCGGGTGCACCGGTGGGAGGGGTACCGCTGCGAATCCCGGGTGGTGCGCTCGCCCTCGCCCCGGGTGGCACCGGTGCTGCTGGTCGGCGGGGCGCTCCAGCGCAAGGAGGACTGGGGCCGGCTGGAGCGGGAGCTGCTGCGCCACGCCGACGTGGTGAGCGTGGACCTGCCGGGGTGGGGGGCGGGCGACCCGCTGCCGGAGCGGTTCGGGGTGGACTTCCTCACCGAGGCCCTGCGCCACATGCTCACCGAGCTGGACCCGGGGCCGGTGAACGTCCTGGGCGGCTCCTACGGGACGGCCCCCGCGTACCGGCTGGCCGAACTGGACCCGGCACGGGTGGCCCGACTGGTCCTGGTGGGGACGATGCCGGCCATCCCCGAGCACGCCCGCGGGCTGATCGAGCACACCCTGGACCTGTTCGCGGCCGGGCGGATGACGGAGTTCGCGCGGGCCGGCGTGGAGCTGCTGATGTCGAGCACGCCGGGCGCGGACGTGGCGGCGGGGGCGGCGGTGCGCCGCGTCCTGCTGCACCGCTTCGCCCGGATCTCGCCGGAGGAGGGGCTGAAGTACACCGAGAACACCCGTCGTCTGTTGGCCGGGGCGATGCTGGGTGCCGGCGGGGGCCCGGCGCAGCCGGTGCTGGTGACCACCGGGGAGCACGACACGTTCACCACCCCGGCGCTGTGTCGGCAGGTGGCGGCGGGGTGCGCGGACAGCTGGTTCGTCGAGGTGGCCCGCGGGGACCACATGCTGCATCTGGAACGTGCCCCGGAGCTGGTGGAGTTGGCGGCCCGGTTCTACGCCGGCGAGTCCTTCGCGGAGCTGCCGTTCGTACGCCGCGCGGAACGGGTGCGCGGTGCCGCGCCGGTCCCGGCGCCGGTCCGGGCGGGCGCCCGGGTCGGGCTCGGTCCGGTCGCCGCGCACGGCGGTTGATCGGCGGGACGGGCCCGGTACCGAGGCGCGGCGGGCGTCCGCCGCGTGCCGATACCGGGCCCGAACGGCCGATTCCGGCACGCTGGGAGGATGACATCCCCATCGCCGGCCCCGACCGCCCCCGTGCAGGAACCGCCCTTCGATGTCGAAGGTTTCCCCGCCCAACCGCTCACCGCGCGGGTGGCGACCAACGGCCCCACCGTTCGCCCCACCCGGGCCCGTCTGTCGGCCCGGGTGCGCGAGGACCCGGCCGTCGCCCCGGTGGTCGACGTGTACGAGCCCGCCGGCGGACTCACCCGGCAGGTGATCGCGAACGGCACGGCCGAACTCCTTCCCTTCGACGTGCCGCGCGGCCGGCGCAAGCTCTCCCGTTACCCCGGGCCGGACGGGTCGCGGTGGGACGAACGCTTCCGCCGCCGCCTCCACGACGACCCCGGGGAACGGGGCACGGTGTGGTCGCGACCGCGGCCGCGACGGCCGCACACGGCGAAGCCCGCCTTCCGGGTGGGGTGAGGCGGGATGCGGATCACCTTCCTGCTGCACACCGCGTACGGCATCGGCGGCACGATCCGGGCCACCGCCCTGCTGGCCGGCGCGCTCGCCGACCGGCCGGAGGTGGAGGACGTGGAGATCATCAGCGTCTACCGCCCGAGGGACGAGCCCGCCGTCCCGCTGCACCCCCGGGTGCAGCTGACGCCGCTGGTGGACGCGCGGCGGCGCGGCTGGCGGTACCGGAACATCGGCGCCCGGCGACCCAGCCGGCTGATGACCGACCCCGGCCCGGCCAACAGTTCCCTGCCGCCCAGCCGGCTGACCGACCGCCGATTGGCCCGGGCGCTGCGGCGCACCCGGGCGGACGTGGTGATCGCGACCCGGCCGGTGCTGGTGGACGCGGTGGCCCGGTACGCCCCGGAGCGGGTGCTGCGGATGGGCCAGGAGCACCGCACCCTGGACTCGCACACCGACGCCCTGCGCGCCGGCTGCCTGGCCGCCCTGCCCCGGCTGGACGCCTACGCGACCGTCTCCGAGGCGGACGCCCGGCAGTGGCGGGAGGCGCTGGCGCCGGAGTACGCGCACCGGGTGGTGTGTGTGCCGAACACCGTGCCCGACAGCGGTGACCGGGGGGACCCGGCGGCGTCGAAGGTGATCGTGGCGGCCGGCCGGCTGATCCCGATCAAGCGGTACGACCGGCTGGTGGAGGCCTTCGGACGACTGGCGAAGGAGTACCCGGACTGGGAGTTGCGGATCTACGGGCGGGGGCGCCGGGAGGCGGATCTGCGCGAGCGGATCACCCGCCTGGGCCTGGAGGGGCG
>NZ_VKHT01000509.1 GCF_014141535.1 Streptomyces alkaliphilus
GTTTCCGGCGGGTCGGGAAAGACGCCGCGAACACGCCGTCGATTCGCCCGGATGCCCCGGGAGAATTCCCCCCGCGATCGGCGAAGCGGGAGAGGGCGAATGCCCCGGCGGGAATTCCCGAGGGGCGGGGAACGGAAAACGGGATATCGGGGTGCCGGGGCCCGTGACCGGAAAACGGGCGGGTGGTCACCGGGTTCGCGGCGGAACCGGGGTAACCGGCGGAACCGGCGGGTCCGGGTGTTCGGGACGTTACGCTGGGTCGTGCCCGTCCCCGCCACGCCCGGGACGGCCCCGGCGGGGTGGGCGCGACGGACGGGGTGCGAACGGCCGACGCACGAGCCACGAGCCACGAGCCACGACGACAGGGAGGGCCCGGGATGACGCAAACCGATGACCGGCGGTTCGGCGAGGGCGGGATGCCGATCCTCGGCGAGGCGGAGGCGGCCGGGCTGGACTGGGTGCGCGCCGAGGTGGAGGACGGCTCCGACGAGCACTGTTTCGAGGTGGCGCCGGACGGCGAGTGGGTGCACATCCGGCAGACCGACGATCCGGGCGCGATCGTGACCACGACCCGTGCGAAGTGGGACGCCTTCGTCCTGGGGGTGCGGAACAACGAGTTCGACCACTTCGTCACCGATGTCCCGCCGGCCGCCCCGGGGGACCGCCCCGGACCGAGCGGCCCCTGACCCCGGCGGGTGCCGTCGTCAGCGGCCGAGCCCGCGCACCAGCAGATCCACCAGGGCGAAGAGGAACAGGCTGATGCCGACGAAGCCGTTGACGGTGAAGAAGGCCCGGTTCAACCGGCTCAGGTCGTCCGGCCGCACGATGGAGTGCTCGTAGGCGAAGGCCGCCGCGACCACCGCCAGCCCCATCCACCAGGCGAGGCCGGCGCCGGTGAGCAGCCCGAACCACAGCAGCAGGGCGAGCGTCACCGCGTGGCAGGCGCGCGCCCCGTACAGGGCGGCGGCGATGCCGAAGCGGGCCGGTACCGAGCGCACCCCCTCCGCGCGGTCGGCGGCCACGTCCTGGCAGGCGAAGATGAGGTCGAAGCCGCCGATCCAGATGCCCACGGCCAGGCCGAGGACGACCGCCTCCCAGGACCAGGCGCCGGTGACCGCCAGCCAGGCGCCGACCGGGCCCATGGCCTGGGCGAGCCCGAGGATGGCGTGCGGGAAGTCGGTGAACCGCTTGCCGTAGGGGTAGACCACCATCGGCACCACGGCGACCGGGGCCAGCATCAGGCACAGCGGGTTGAGCAGCGCGGCGGCGCCGAGGAAGACGGCCAGCGCGATCAGCGCGCCGGTCCACGCGGTGCGCACCGACAGCGCGCCGGTGACCAGTTCGCGGGTCGCGGTGCGCGGGTTGCGGGCGTCGATCTCCCGGTCGATGATCCGGTTGGCCGCCATGGCGAAGGTCCGCAGACCGACCATGGCGACGGTGACCAGCAGGATCGTCCACCGGTCCACCCGGCCGCCGTCGTCCACCAGCATGGCGGTGAGAGTGGCCAGGTAGGCGAAGGGCAGGGCGAAGACCGAGTGCTCGATCATCACCAGTCGCAGGAACGCCCGCACCCGCCCCCGCGGGCCGGGGGCGGGTGCGGGACGGTGTCGCGCGTCGGGGACCGTCACAGCCCGTATTCCTTCCAGCGTTCGGTGACGCGACGGGCGATCTCCGGGTCGGAGACGATCATCTCCGGCCAGCCGCCGTCGCGGGTGTAGCCCTCCTCCGGCCACTTGGCGGTGGCGTCGATGCCCGCCTTGCCGCCCCAGAACTGCTGGTAGGAGGCGTGGTCGAGGTGGTCGACCGGGCCCTCGGTGAGCATCAGGTCGCGCGCGTAGTCGGTGTTGCCCAGCGCCCGCCAGGCCACCTCGTGCAGGTCGTGGACGTCGCAGTCGGCGTCCACCACGATGATCAGCTTGGTCAGCGACATCATGTGCGCGCCCCAGATGGCGGACATCACCTTCTGGGCGTGCTTGGGGTACTTCTTGTCGATCGAGACGATCGCGCAGTTGTGGAAGCCGCCCGCCTCCGGCAGGTGGTAGTCCACGATGTCCGGGATGATCACCTTGAGCAGGGGCAGGAAGAACCGCTCGGTGGCGCGCCCCAGCGGACCGTCCTCGGTGGGCGGGCGGCCCACCACGATGGACTGGAGGACCGGCCGGCGGCGCATGGTGACGCAGTCGATGGTCAGGGCCGGGAAGGGCTCCTGCGGGGTGTAGAAGCCGGTGTGGTCGCCGTACGGGCCCTCGGGGAGGGTCTCGCCGGGGGTCAGCCACCCCTCGAGCACCACCTCGGCCCGGGCGGGCACCTGGAGCGGCACGGTGCGACAGTCCACCATCTCCACCCGCTTGCCCTGCACGAAGCCGGCGAACAGGTATTCGTCTATGTCCCCCGGCAGGGGGGCGGTGGCGGCGTAGGTGACGGCGGGCGGGCATCCGAAGGCGATCGCCACCGGCAACCGCTCGCCGCGCCGGGCGGCGACCTGGTAGTGGTTGCGGCTGTCCTTGTGGATCTGCCAGTGCATCCCGATGGTGCGCCGGTCGTGCCGCTGGAGCCGGTACAGCCCCAGGTTCCGCACGCCGTTGTCCGGGTCCTTCGTGTGGGTCAGGCCCAGGTTGAAGAAGGAACCGCCGTCGCCGGGCCAGGTGAACAGCGCGGGCAGGGCGTCGAGGTCCACGTCGTCGCCCTCCAGGACCACCTCCTGCACCGGCGCCGACTTCACCTTCTTCGGGGGGACGTGCGTCATCGCGCCGAGCTTGCCGAACGCCTCGCGCATGCCGACGAATCCCTGCGGGAGTTCCGGCTTCAGCAATCCGGCGATCCGGTCACCGATCTCGGAATAGGAATCCAGCCCGAGCGCCTTGAGCATCCGACGATCCGTGCCGAAGACGTTCATCGCCAATGGCATGTCCGAGCCCTTGACGTTCTCGAACAGCAGCGCGGGGCCGCCGGCCTTGTTGACGCGATCGGTGATCTCGCCCACCTCGAGGTGCGGATCGACCTCCGCCGTCACGCGTGTGAGGTCCCCGTCGCGTTCCAGAGCCCGCAGCAACCCGCGGAGGTCGTCGTATGCCATGGGCCCCAGTATTCCGGACGCATTACCCTTGGCCTTGTCAGGGGGCCCCGACACGGCCCGGTACGCCTCTTACCAGGGGGACACGACATGCTCAGGGTACTGATGTTCCTGGCTCTGCTCGGGCTGGCCATCTTCGCCCTCGTGGACTGCATCCGGACCAACAACGACGATGTCAAGCATCTGCCGAAGCCGGTGTGGATGATGGTGATCGTCTTCGCCTGGGTGCTGGGCCCCATCGCGTGGCTCCTCCTCGGCAAGCGGCGGGCCTTCCCCGCCGCGCGCGGCAACGGCGGGGGCGGGGTGCGCCGGGGCGGTGGCTGGGTGGCCCCCGACGACAACCCGGACTTCCTGCGCACCCTCAACGAGGAGCAGCGCCGCGAGGAGAACGATCGGGACAAGAAGCTCTTCGAGAGCTGGGAGGAGGACCTGCGGCGGCGCGAGGAGGACCTGCGGCGCGGCAACGACGACGACGGCTCCGGCCCACCCCCGGGGACCGGCTCCGGCTCCCCGGGCGGGGACTCCCCGAAGAACTGACCGCTTCCGGCGGTCCACCGCCGGACACGGCGTTCCGGTCGGCTCCCCCTCCTCCCCCGACGGGCCGGGTGCCGGTGGCCGGGACGTTCCCGCGCGACATCGTCGCGGGGC
>NZ_VKHT01000051.1 GCF_014141535.1 Streptomyces alkaliphilus
GGGCATCAATGGGCGTATGTGGCATAGCGTGAATAAACTCCCACGGAGGGTTGTGGGTGGGTTTACAGGGGCAGTTGCACCACGCGAGCCAGGGCACGCATCTCGGGTGTGAGGGTTCGGCGCTTGCGTACCAGCCGATCCAAAGTCTCCTTGGCGTAGCGCTGTTGGGCCAGCCACTCCGGTGCTTCCTGCTGGAGCTTCCACAGGGTTTCCACCGCCTCGGTGTGCTGTCGCATCCGCTCCTGGGCGTGCGCGACATCCAGAAGGTGGCGCCGGTGATCGTTCGTGGAGTTCGAGGGAATGGATGCGGCGAGGGCGAGTACCTGATCCGGCCGGTCGGTGATCGTTGCGTGTTCCGCCTGTTTGCGGGCGATGGTTGGTGAACCGAAGACCTTCCTCAACGGGTCGCCTTTCACCCGGCGTTCTCCGGTGCCGATGGCTGTGGCGGCGGCCTTGGCGTACCGCAGCGCGGTGCGGGCCTCTCCGTCCCGGTTGTCCCGCGAAGCGGCGGCGGCGGCCCGAAGCAGCAACCATCCCCAACCCGCCAGGTCCGCCGGGGAAGCCCGCGTCAGTCGGCGGGGCTCCAACTCATCCGCCCAGTAGACGGCTTTCTCCCGGGCCTCAGCCAGTCGGCCCCGCCGCAGCAGGGACCAGCACCATGTACTCACGGCGGTCGCTCGCTGTGGTGTGGACTCCGTGTATCCCAGCGTTTGGTCCAGGAGTTGTTCGGCGGTATCGAATTGCCGATGCTGAACGAGCACGCTGCCGACCACCAACATCACGTGGGTGTGCAGCTCCCGTTCGGCCGGGTCCAGGTCCGTCACCACGCGCGCGTCCCGGATCAGGGCGGGCAGCACCTCGGTCAGCTCGGTGTATCTGGCATGACTGTTCAGCGTGAGAGCCCCGTCGAGGGCCTGGCGGACACCCTCCGGCGTGGGTTCTTCCGGGAGATCCGGAGCGTCGTCGGTGACGAGAGCGCGGCGCACGGGCAACCACCGGTCGGTGGTCTCCTCGGTCGGGCCGTTCTCGGGCCCGGAAGCGACCAGGCGCGTGGTCGATACGTGCAACGCCGCCGCGATCTTCCGGACGGTCTCCAGCCGGGCGTCCTGCCGTTCGCCCTGTTCCAGCTTCGAGATCAACGAGAAGGACACCCCGCTGAGAGCGGCCAACTCGCGTTGGGTCAGGCCCGCCAACTTCCGGGCTCGTTGGATGCGTTCCCCAAGATTCGTACCGGCCATGGTGGAATGGCTCCCGTTCTACCGGCTTGCAGGTCGCACACATGACGGTACTCCCGGTTATCGGGCGAGCCAACGGCTGTTGCTCCGTCCTCGGGGAAGTGAGGGTCGCGGGCCCGGTCGTCTTCTCCAGGCGCGGCAAGGCGCTTGGCTTCGGAGGTCTCCGTGGGAGGGCCCCGGAGAGCGGAAGTGTCGATCTTCTGTGCGGAGACGGGTGCGCAGCCGTATCGCCAGCCGTGCTCCTCCTTGAGGAGCGCCGGGAGAACGGTGCTCCTCGGAGTACGCTGAGAGCGCTGGATTTCAGCGACTCTCCGGGGTTTCGTGCACTACCGGAGGTCTGCTGAAAAATCGGTCGCCGGGACCGCGACTCGACTGTGCCTGACCTGGACCTTCACAATGGGGTCCTCATCATCCCTGTGAGGGGTACCAACCCCTGGCGCTGGCCGGCTACAACGCCGGCTGGGGGTCCTCATCATCCCTGTGAGGGGTACCAACCCCTGGCGCTGGCCGGCTACAACGCCGGCTGGGGGTCCTCATCATCCCTGTGAGGGGTACCAACCTGAAAATCACCGTCCGGGCCGACGGTCGGGCCCTCGTGTCCTCATCATCCCTGTGAGGGGTACCAACTTCGCGCCGATCTCCGCCACCTTCAGGCGGGCCCGGCCCGTCCTCATCACCCCTGTGAGGGGTACCAACGGGGTGACGGGGCGCTGAAGATACGCCGCCAATTCGTCCTCATCACCCCTGTGAGGGGTACCAACGACGTGGCGATCCACCTGCGGTAGGCGGTGTGCGGGGGTCCTCATCACCCCTGAGAGGGGTACCAACTCCAGGATCTCCGGCAGATCCCGCATCTGTCCGGAGGGTCCTCATCACTCCTGTGAGGGGTATGGCCTATCCACCGGGTGGTGCGTCGGGTGGTTGGGAGCGAACCGTTCGTTGCCGGTGGCGTTGTTCAGGGGAACGTGCGCCGCGTTGGTGGCCATGGCGGGACGCAGGGGAGTGGGATGCGGGCGGATGTGCGGCAGGTCGCGGAGGGCACCTATCTGGTGCACGGCAGCAACACCAACTGGGTCATCCTCACCGAGGGCGGGGAGATGACCCTGATCGACACCGGTTATCCCGGTGACCGGCAACGGCTGCTGGGTTCGCTCGCCGAGGTGGGCGGCTCACCGGAGCGGGTGACGGCGGTGCTGATCACCCATGCCCACAGCGACCACCTCGGATCGGCCGAGTACCTGAGGGCCCGGTACGGCACGCCCGTCCTGATGCACGAGGCCGAGGTGCCGCACGCCCGCCGGGACTTCCTGCACCAGGTGTCGATCGGCACGGTCCTGCGCAACGCGTGGCGGCCGGGCGTGCTGCCGTGGGCCGTGCACGCGCTCCGTTCCGGCGGGACGGCCCGGCTGCCGGTGGCCGAACCGGCGCCGTTCCCTGGGCCCGGTCCGCTGGACCTGCCCGGCCGGCCGGTCCCGGTGCACACCCCCGGACACACCAACGGGCACTGCGCCTACCACCTGCCGCACCTCGGGGTGCTGGTCTCCGGTGACGCGCTGGTGAGTGGCCACCCGACCTCCCGCCACCGGGGTCCGCAACTGCTGCCCGGCATGTTCCACCACGAATGGGACCGGACGGTGGCCTCGTTGGACGTCCTGGCAACCCTTGACGGCGATGTCCTGCTCCCCGGGCACGGCCCGGTTCACCACGGTTCGCCGGCCGAGGCCGCCCGGTGGGCGCGGTCGCTCGCGAACGCGGGCCGGCGGGCGGCCTGACGCCTTCGCGGAACGCCACCGGGCCACCACTCCCGGGCCCCACCGCCGGGCCGCTGCCTCGGCGTGCCTTTCGCGGCTCGCTTTCGTCGCCCTCCACCGCCCCGGCCGCGAACGGCTGCCGCGCGTGCCCGCGCGGGCGGTTGGTGAGGCGTTCCCTCTCGAACCGGGGGCGTGGGTGAGCCCCGCTGCCGCGAACCCGCCGCCGGCGGGCAGCGGTTCGACCGTCTCCCGAGTGCCGTGGCCGGGGCGGCTCCGGGCGGCATCGGGGTGACGGTCCCCTCCCCATCGCCGACCGTGGGCCGGTCGTCGGCCGGTCTGTCGCTGCCGGGGCGGGACGGCCGCCCTGCCCGCGCCCCGCCCCGCCCCCGGTGGAGCCGGGGAAAGCGCCATCACGCGGGGAGGGGGCGCCCGTTCGGCAACCGATGTGCCGGCGGAAATGCGCCGGTGACAGCCCTGATCCTCCTCATGAACGGCGTCAGCGGGACAGCGGGTGGAGGACTCGGGCATACGTCCGGTTCGCATGGGCAGGCGAGCAGAAGCATGCAGGACGGAAGTCCCGTCGTGAAGCGGTCTTCCCCGGGTGACAGGCGGAGGGATGAGCTCCACGGATAACAAGAGCGACAGCGAACAAGAGGACGGAAAGCGCGTGGATATATCCACCGCGATGCGACAAGCCACCAAACAGCTCTCGGAGTTGCTCCAGTGCGCGCCGGGTTCCGTTTCGGCGGTGAAACCGGCCGAGGACGGCTGGACGGCCGATGTGGAAGTGGTCGAGTTGGAAAAGATCCCGGACACCATGAGCGTCATGGCCTCCTACCGGGTACAGCTCGACCCTCAGGGTCAATTGGTGGGGTATGAGCGGATTCGTCGCTACGCGAGGGGACAGATCGATCGTCGCTGAAGCCGTCGTCCAACGAAGCAAGAACCACCGGAAGGGGTTCCCATGACACTCGTGCAGCAGAGCAACGCGACGTCCAGTGGGGGCGGTTCGGGAAATCTCTACGATGTTCTCGAACTCATTCTGGACCGAGGGCTGGTCATCGACGCGTTCGTCCGCGTGTCCCTGGTCGGCATCGAACTTCTCAAGATCGATGTCCGGGTGGTGGTCGCCAGTGTCGACACCTACCTGCGATTCGCCGAGGCGTGCAACCGGCTCGATCTGGAATCCGGAAAGCAGGCGCCGACCCAGCTCCCCGATTTGATGGGGGAGATGACGGAGAACGGCGCCAAGGGAAAGTCGAAGGGCGCGCTGAGCGGGGCCGTCGAGGCCTTCAGTGAATCGCTCCAGGGAAAGAGCGATGAAAAGGAGGAGGAGCCCCGAAAGCGTCCCGCGCGCAAGTCCACCTCCAGCCGCCGTCAGGCCCAGCGAGACGAGGAGTAGTAGTGCCCACCTATGTCTACGCCGTCACCGGAGCCGATCACCCGTTGCCCCTGGAAGGGCTCGACGGTGTGGGGGACCCGCCCTCGGCGTTGCGCGCCCTGCGGACCGACAAGCTCGTCGCCGTGGCCGGCGACGCGCCCGCCGGGCTCAGGGCGAAGCGCCGCGACCTCATGGCGCATCAGGGTGTCCTGGAGGCGCTCATGCGCGAGGGGGCGACCCTGCCCATGCGCTTCGGCCTGGTGGGGGCCGATGACGAGGAGGTCATATCCGCCCTGGAGCGGGAGGCCGACACGTACCGCGAGCGGCTGAAGGAGCTGGACGGCCACGTCGAGTACAACCTGAAGGCTGTCCGCGACGAGGCGGATCTCCTGCGGGAGATCATGACCGACTCCCGGGAGATACGGGAGCTCAACGAGCGGACCCGTACGGGCGACGGCGGTCACGACGAGCGCGTCACGCTCGGAGAGCTGGTGGCGCGCGAGGTGGCGGAGCGCCACCGCAGGGAAGCCGAGGAGCTGACGGAGCGGCTCGCCCCGGCCGCCACCCGTAGCTCCTCCGGCGAGGTCGGGGCGGAGCAGTTCCTGAACCTCTCCTTCCTCGTGCCCCGGGACGGCACCGAGGCCTTCGTGGCAGCCGTGCAGCGGGAGGCCGATCGGTGCGGGGACTTCTACACGTTCACGCTGACCGGTCCGCTGCCGCCGTACAGCTTCGTGTGAGATCCCGAACCCGACCGACTGCCGGGCACGGAGGTGACGTGCGGCCATGGGCCTCATCACCGGACTCCTGACCCTGCCGCTGGCGCCCGTGCGGGGGACGGCCTGGGTGCTCGACCAGGTCGTCCTCGCCGCGGAGCGCGAGTACTACGACCCCGGGCCGGTGCGCGCCCAACTCGCCGAGCTGGAGCGTGAGCTCAACGAGGGGCTCATCGGAGAGGAGGAGTTCGACCGGCGCGAGGACGAGCTGCTCGACCGGTTGGACGAGATCGAGGCGTACCGGCGGAACACCGGAAACCAGACCTGACCAACAGCCACCGCAGTGTTACGGGGCTGAACCCCGAGGTGATCGCACATGACGAAGAACGCCGGCATAGGCGTGGCTCTGGTAGGGGGATACCTGCTGGGGCGTACGAAGAAGGCCAAGCTCGCCATCGGGTTCGGCATGTTCCTGCTCGGGAAGAGGCTCGACCTGGATCCCCGGCAGATCGCCAGGAAACTGGCGGACTCGGAGCTTGTCGGCTCCCTCAACTCGCAGGTCCGCGGGGAGCTCGTCGAGGCCACCAGGAGCGCGGCCACGGCGGCCCTCACCCAGCGGGCCGGCCACCTGGCGGACACGCTGAACCAGCGCACCCGGGCCCTCGGTGAGGGCGCCGGGGGCGAGGAGGAGCGGGAGGACGCCAAGGGCGGCGGGGACGCCGAGGAGGCCCAGGACGCCCGGGACACCGAAGAAGACACCGAGGACGCCCGGGACGCCGAGGAGTCCGAGAAGGGCGGGACGGCTCGGAAGAGCACGGCGAGCGGAGGAAAGCGGAAGTCGACTTCCCGGCGGACGACGACGTCCTCCGGTTCCAAGTCCTCCTCGTCCTCCACCAAGTCGCGGACCTCCTCCGGCGGCAGGCGGGCAGGGGGCACGAGCAAGTCCTCGACCCCCGCACGCAAGCGCACCTCCTCCACCACTCGCAAGTCCCGGGGAGGCGACGATGAGTGACTCCGCATCGACCGGCTTCAAGGACGACGTCCTGAAGAACCCGGCCACCGACCGTCTCAGGGAAGAGCTGGGGAACTACCTGCGCGCCCGCGCCGAGCACACGGTGACCCGACTGGGGAGCCGGCTCGGCGAGGGGGTCTCCAAGCTGGCCGAACCGGGTGTTCGGCGGGGCAAGGAGCTGCTCGACGGCTCGGGCGGGGACGGGGAGGGCGGCGGTGGCGCCAAGACGCCCGGCCGCGCTCTCCTCGGCGCGGGTGCCTCCCACCTGAAGGACATGGTGAAGGACAAGGTCGGGGGAGCGCTCGGCAAGGGCGGCAAGGGTGGCGGAGGCGGCGGGGGTGGCAAGTCGAAGAGCGTCACCATCGTCGAGGACATCGATGTCGGGGTGCCGGTCCGCGAGGCGTACGACCAGTGGACGCGGTTCCAGGAGTTCAGTTCGTTCGCCAAGGGCGTCGTGAGCGTGGAGAAGGTGGACGACACCTCCAGCAACTGGAAGGTGAAGGTCGCCAAGTCCACCCGCAGCTGGAAGGCGAACGTCACCGAGCAGGTGCCCGACGAGCGGATCGTCTGGACCACGGAGGGCGCCAAGGGAACCGTCAAGGGCGTCGTCACCTTTCACGCCCTCACCGACGACCTCACGCGCGTCCTGCTGGTCCTGGAGTACTTCCCCGGCGGGGTGTTCGAGAAGGTCGGGAACATCTGGCGCGCCCAGGGGCGCCGGGCCCGTCTGGACCTGAAGCTCTACCGCAAGTTCATCATGATGCGGGGGGAGGCGGGCGACGGCTGGCGCGGTGAGATCCGTGACGGTGAGGTCGTCGCCGACCACGAGGACGTCGTCCGGGAGGAAGAGGAGCGCGCGGACCAAGAAAGCTCCGAGGACACCGAGGCGCGCGACGACGGGGAACCCGACGAGGAATCCGAGGGAGAGCCCGAGGAGGAACTCGACGAGGAGCCCGCTCCGGACGACCGGTACGAGGACGAGGACGAACCGGTCGAGGACGACGGGGAGGAACAGCCCGGCGACGGGCCCGAATCCGAGTACGAGGACGAGCCCGAGTACGAGGACGAGGCCGGGGACCCGGAGGACGACGACCTCGTGGAGGAGGGCGACGAGGACGTCGACGCGGAGGAGGGCGACGAGGACGTCGACGCGGAGGAGGGCGACATCGAGGACGAGGAGGGGGACGAGACGGAGCCCTCCGACCGCGGGGAGCGTGCCGAAGCCGCCGACCGATGACGCCGGCGACCGGCGTACCGACAGCACAAGGAGAGGGATGAGAAACCGTGTCGGACTCACTGGCCGGCCGGATGCCGGGGCCGCCGCGTAACGCGGCCCCGGCGTACGGACAATCCGGCTCGTCGGCCAACCTCGCCGACATCCTGGAAAGGGTGTTGGACAAGGGCGTCGTCATCGCGGGCGACATCCAGATCAACCTGCTCGACATCGAGCTGCTCACCATCAGGCTCCGTCTCCTGGTCGCCTCGGTCGACAAGGCGAAGGAGATGGGCATCGACTGGTGGGAGCACGATCCCTCGCTCTCCTCGCGGGCCCGCCCCGCGCACCGGTCCGCCTCTCCCGGCGGGCGGCGTGAGGCCCTGGCCGAGGAGAACGAGCGGTTGCGCGCCGAAGTGGCCCGCCTGCGTGCGGCGGGCGGACTTCCCGAGGCCGAGCACACCGACGCCGAGCACACCGACGAGGACTCCGGGCACGGCGAGGCCGAAGCGGTGCCGGAGGGCCGGGAGGAGAGACGGTGACCACTCCATCGCATGTTCCCGCCGGCGTGCCGGCGGCGGCCGGGGACGAGCTGACGTACGTCTACGCAGTGGGCCGCGACGGTCCGGCCCTGCGGGCGGTCGCCCCCCGCCTGGCGGGGGCGGACGGCGGCCCGGTGCGCGTGATCGGCGCGGACGGGTTGGGCGCGCTGGTATCCACGGTGCCCGCGGACGCCTTCGGCGAGAGCGGTCTCGCCACGCAGCTGGAGGACCTGGCCCGGCTCGAGGCCATCGCCCGCGCCCATCACTCCGTGATCGACGCCGCGTTCGGCGAGGCGCCGCCGATCCTGCCCATGCGGCTGGCGACGGTCTACCTGGACGACGCGCGGGTGGGTGCCGTGCTCACGCGCCGGCACGTCCATTTCCGGGAGCTGTTGGACCGGTTGGAGAACCATGTGGAGCTGGGGGTGAAGGTCTACGCCGACCCCCGCGCGGTCGTCGGGACGGCCTCGGTCGCCGCGACGGGCACCCCGGCCGGTCAGACCCCGGGAGCCGGGGCCGGCCGGGCCTACCTGCGGCAGCGCCGGGCGCAGCAGCGCGGCGGTCGGGCCGCGCACCGGGCCGCGGCCGAGGTCGCGGGCCGGGTGGCGGAGGTGGCGGGCGGCGTGGCGGTCTCCCGGGCGGTCCACCGCCCCCAGCAGGGGCAACTGGCAACGCACTCCGGCGTGAACGTGGCGAACGAGGCGTACCTCGTCCCGGTGGAGCACGCCGACCGGCTGCGTCAGGGGTGGCACGCCCTGGCCGAGGACGAGCCCCGGGTGTCGGTCGAGGTGACCGGCCCGTGGGCGCCCTACTCGTTCACAGTCTCCGCGGAGGCCCCGGAGGGCGGTGGGAACCCGTGAGCACGGAGCTCCTGAGCGGGGTTCTCGGCGAGGACGAGGCCGCCGGGGGCCCGCCCGTCGCCCTGATCGACCTCCTCGACCGACTCCTGAACGGCGGCGCGGTCCTCACCGGGGACCTGGTCCTGTCCATCGCCGACGTCGACCTCGTCCACATCAATCTGCGGGCGGTGATCCGTTCGGTCACCGGTGAGGAACCGGCGCCGTGGTGACGCCCACCGCCCCGGGACCCCGGCATTCCACACGAGACGAGGAGCACCGGCGATGACCGACGACGAACAGACCCGGGCGGGAGGGACGGAACCCGATGCGGCGATCGCCGAGGCGGCGCGCGCCGCCGCCGGGGCCTTCGGTCTCGTCCCCGCCCGTGAGGGGGAGGGCGGGCCCTCCGCCCTCGCCCAGCGGCTGCACACCGACCCGGACACGGTGGAGCGGGATCTCATGAAGCTGGTCCTCACCATCGTGGAGCTCCTCCGGCAGCTCATGGAACGCACCGCTCTGCACCGGGTCGACCGGGGGGATCTGAGCGAGGCGCAGGAGGAGCGCATCGGCATGACGCTGATGATCCTCCACGAACGCATGGGTGAGCTGTGTGACCGCTACGACCTGACGATGGACGACCTCAATCTCGACCTCGGGCCGCTCGGTTCCCTGCTGCCGCACAACGGTGGCTGAGCGGGCGACGCCCACGGGTTCAGCCGAACCACCGCAACGAAGAAGGGAAGAAGGAGGACACGATGAGCACCGACAACACCAATAACAAGGACAGCGAGAACAAGAGCACCGGCAACAAGAGCACCGAGAGCAAGAGCACCGGGAACGGGAACACCGGGAACAAGAGCACCGGTAACTCCTCCCGGAACGGGAACGGGGGCGACTCCGTCCGGAAGAAGGCCGGCGCGGCGGCCGGTAAGCGGGCCGAGGCGGCGGCCGGGCGAGCGCGCTCCGCGAGCAAGGACGCCAAGGACTCGGCGGCCGACAGCGCGGAGGCGGCCGGTGAGAGCGGCCGGGGCGTCGGACACGCCGCCGCGGCGGGCCTTCGGAGCGGACAGCAGGCGTTGGCCGCCAACGCCGGGAAGGCGACGGCCGTGGCCGGCACGGCCTGGACCGTCGTCAAGCAGAGGAAGGCCATCGTCGCCGGAGCGGCCGCGGGGGTCGCCGGTGTCACGGGCGCCGCGTTCGCGATCGGACGCTCGACGGCCAAGCCGCCGATGGGTCCCCTGACCCGGCTGGCGCGCGGTCGCATCTGAGCGACGCAACGGGCCGCCGTGCCCCGGCTCGCCCCGGGCGCGGGGTCCCGAGCCGGTCGGGGCACGGTGCTCTCCGCTCTCCCGTCGCCTTCGCGGCCCCGGGAGAGCGGAGAGCGCCGTGCCCTCGTGCCGGCGCGCCCCGTCCCCGCCCCCCGGTCAGTCGGTGGAGGTCCGGGTGGGAGTGCCGTTGACGGCGGTGGAGGAGGGGACGGAGCCGTTCCCGCCGCCGGGTGGGGTGAGGTCGGCGGCTCGCACGGGCTCGCCGGGGAGGTAGGTGACCACCCTGGCGGCCTCCGCCGTTCCCGGGCGGCTCGGCGCGGATTCCGCCCGCGGGGCGAGGGAATCCGCCGCCCCGAGTGACTCGGCCAACCCGATCGACTCGACCGCGCCGTCGGGACCGCCCGCCGCGTCGGCCGCGGGGGCGGGTTCGCCGAGTTCGAACCAGGTGGTCTTGCCGTCCCCGCGCGGGTCCACGCCCCAGGCGTCGGAGAGGGACTCCATGAGCAACAGCCCTCGCCCCGAGGAGGCCAGCTCCCCGGGTTCGCGCCGGTGGGGCAGTTCGTCGCTGGTGTCGGTGACCTCCACCCGCAGCAGCCGTTCGCCCATCGGCCCGCTCAGTTCGGCGACCACCATGGCGTCGCTGTCGGTGTGCACGAGGACGTTGGTCAGCATCTCCGAGAGCATGAGCACCGCGCCGTCCACCTGTTCGGGGTCGGACCAGTCGCGCAGCAGGCCGGCGAGTTGATGGCGGGCCTCGGCGATGCGGGCCGGTTCGGCCTGGTCCACGGTGAGGACGGTGCGGCGCAGCGCCCGGGCCCCGAGGGGGGCGGGGCGGCGGAGCATCACCAGGGCGATGTCGTCCTCGCGGCGGTCGGTGAGCGGGCCGGTGAGCCGGTGGGAGGAGGGGCCGTGGACGGCCTCGACGACGGAGTCGGCGAGTTTCTCCAGGTCCTCGACCGGCCGGCTCTCCAGGATCGCCCGCAGGCGTATCCAGCCGGTGTGCAGGTCGTGGCCGCCGGTCTCCAGCAGGCCGTCGGTGCACATCAGCAGCACCTCCTCCGGTTGGAGGGAGATGCGGGTGGTGGGGTAGGCCCAGTCGTCGATGACGCCGAGCGGGGGGCCGCCGGCTGTGGGGCGCAGGGCGGTGGAGCCGTCGGGTAGTCGTACGGCGAGGTCGGGGTGTCCGGCGCGGGCGACGTCGAGGGTGCCGGTGCGCGGGTCGACCTCGAGGTAGAGGCAGGTGGCGAAGCGGGGGTCGGTGCCGGTGGAGACGCCGCAGAGGAAGCGGGAGGCGCGGGAGAGGACCGCGTCGGGTCTGTGGCCCTCGGAGGCGTAGGCGCGCAGCGCGATGCGCAGTTGCGCCATGATCGCCGCCGCTCGTACGTCGTGGCCCTGGACATCGCCGATGACCAGGGCGAGGCGTCCGGAGGGCAGGGGTATGACGTCGTACCAGTCGCCTCCGATCTGGAGGCCGCCACCGGTGGGGACGTAGCGGGTGGTGATCTGCACACCGGGGACCTCGGGATTGCCGAGGGGTGCCATGGTGTGTTGGAGGTCGGCGGACAGTTCCCGCTCGGACTCCAGGGTGTGGGTCCGGGCGAGAGCCTGCGCGAGCATGCGTGCCACGGTGGTCAGCACCGATCGTTCGTCGGGGGTGAAGGAAACCCGGTCGGGGAATCCGGCGAGCCAGGCGCCGAGGGTTCGGCCCCCGGCGATGAGCGGGAGGTAGGCCCAGGACTTGCGGCCGAAGCCGCGCACGACCTGCCAGGCCTCGGGAAAGCGCCTTTCGTATTCGGCGGGGGAGTGGATGTACAGGGCGCGGCCTGTGCGGATGACCTCGGCGGCGGGGTAGTTGGAGCCGACGGTGAGGCGGAAGAGGCGTTTGACGCGGGCCTCGTCCTCGGGGGTGGTCACGGGGTAGCCGTGGTACCCGAGAACACACAGGCGTTCGCCCTCGGTGCCGAAGACGACCAGACCGTTGGGGGTGAAGCCGGGCAGGGCGAGGCGGCCGGCGACGCGCAGCACCTCGCCGGTGGTGCGGGCCTCGGCCAGGGCGCGGCCGGCGTCGAGGAGGAACGCCTCGCGGGCGAGACGCCAGTCGCCGGAGCGGCGGCCCTCCTCGCAGGGGATCTCCTCCACCTCCTCGATCAGGCCGCTGAGGGCGAAGTCGCCGTTGTCGCCCTTCGAGCGGATCCTGGCGCGGAGGGTGCGCAGCAGGTGGCCCTTGCGGGCCATGACCCTGAACCGGACCTCGGCGGTGCGGTTCTCGGCGGCGGCCATGCCGGCGACGCGGTGCAGGTCGATCCAGTCCTCCACGTGCACCCGGCCGCGCATGGCGGTCTCGCTGAGGGTGGTGGGGCGGGGCGGGAGACCCATCAGTCGGGCCGCGACGGTGTCCAACGTGACGAGACCCGTGGCGTGATCCCACTGCCACAGGCCGGTGTCCACGGCGGTCAGTACATCGGCGGAACGCATTTGTCTCACCATATGCACACATTCGGGCGTTCGGCGAGCAGGGGGAAGGGTAAAAAGGAGGTGGGTTTCAAGCCGGCCCCGGGGAGATGACCTGTCGCGGCCCGGATTGACCACTCGGGGTGATCGTCCGGATGTGAGGCGTGATCGTTCGGGAGTGGGGGCGGCCCCCCGGCGCTTCCGGTGGG
>NZ_VKHT01000510.1 GCF_014141535.1 Streptomyces alkaliphilus
TAGCCGGCTCGCCCGGCGCCGGCCTCACCGGCTCCGCCCGGCGTCCCGATCCCCGCCGGTTGGCCGCGCCCCTGCCGGTCACCGACCGGTTGCGCGGTGAACTGCGCGCCCGCCGCGCCCCCGGCGACCCCGCCTTCACCGCCACCGACCTCGAACTCCTGCGGGCTCTCGCCGCGCTGGCCGGCACCGCCCTCACCCAGCAGGAACGTCTCGACGAGGCCCATCGGCTCGCCCGCACCGATCCGCTCACCGGCCTGGCCAACCGCCGCTTCGCCGACGACCGCCTCTCCGAGGCACTGGTCGGGCACCATCGTGAGGGGACCGTCGTCCACCTGGCCGTCTTCGACCTCAACGGCCTCAAGCAGGTCAACGACACCCTTGGTCACGCCACCGGCGACCGCCTGCTGCGCGCCTTCGCCGACCTGCTGTCGGAGAGCGCCCGCCGTCTGCCCGGCGCCCTCGCCGCCCGCCTGGGCGGCGACGAGTTCTGCCTCCTCACCGTCGGCGCCGGCGGGGACGAACTCCTCGACGCCGCCCGACACATCTGCCGCCGCGCGGCGGCACCCGGCTTCGCCGGGATCTCCGCCCCGGCCGCATCCGACGCAACCACGCGGTCCCTCCCCGCCGACGCGGACGGACCCGGGGAGGGGTGCCCCGCCGTCCGGGGCCCCGGCCGGCACGCGGGCGGCACCGGTGGCGCCGCCTGCGGGCTGGCCGGCACCGACGAGGCCATCGGCCCGCCGCTGACCGCCCGCCGGCTGCTGCGCCTGGCCGACGCCGCCCAGTACCGGGCCAAGACCGACGGTCTGCTCGAGCCCGTGGTCGCCGGTCGCGGCGCCATCGGCCGCCAGGTGGTCCTCCTGGCCGATGCCGCCGGTCCGCGCACCCCCGACCGCCGGGCCCTGCGCGGCGCGGCCGGATCCCGGACGGCGGTTCCGCGTCGCACCCCGTGACGAGTCACGATTCACCCCGTAGGGTTTCTGAATATGTCCATGCACACCGTGGTGGTGAACCCGGCCGGCGCCACGCCGGCGGACGTCCTCGCCGTCGCCCGGCACGACGCCCGCGTCCGTATCCCCGACCGCACCCTGACCGCAGTCGCGGCCTCCCGTCGGATCATCGACGACCTCGCCGCCGGCTCCGACCCCGTCTACGGCGTCTCCACCGGCTTCGGCGCCCTCGCCGTCCGGCACATCGCCCCCGACCTGCGCGTCCGCCTCCAACACCACATCGTCCGCTCGCACGCCGCCGGCACCGGCCCCCGGGTCGAGCGCGAGGTGGTCCGGGCGCTGATGTTCCTGCGCCTGAAGACACTGTGCTCGGGACGCACCGGCGTCCGTCCCGTCGTCGTCCGGGCCCTGGCCGACCTGCTCAACGCCGGCATCACCCCCGTGGTCCACGAGTACGGCTCGCTCGGCTGCTCCGGTGACCTCGCCCCGCTGGCGCACTGCGCCCTCACCCTCCTGGGGGAGGGGGAGGCCGAGGGACCCGACGGTCGGATTCGTCCCGCCGCCGACCTGCTCGCCGATCACGGCTCTGCCCCCCTCGAACTCCGTGAGAAGGAGGGGCTGGCGCTGCTCAACGGCACCGACGGAATGCTCGGCATGCTCCTGATGGCCTGCGCCGACCTGGAGGTCCTGCACACCGCCGCCGACATCACCGCCGCCCTGACGCTCGAGGCGCTGATGGGCACCGACCGTGTCCTGGACCCCGCCCTGCACGCCCTGCGCCCGCACCCGGGACAGGCCGCCTCCGCCGGCATCATGCGTCGGGTACTGGCCGGCTCCGAGCTCCTCGGCCACCACCAGGACGAGGAACCGCGCGTCCAGGACGCCTACTCCGTGCGGTGCGCGCCCCAGGTCTCCGGCGCCGGTCGGGACACCCTCGCGCACGCCCGCCTGGTCGCCGAACGCGAACTCGCCGCGGCGGTGGACAACCCCGTGGTCCTCTTCGACCTCCTCGACGAGCCGGACGCCGCGCGGGTGGACAACCCGGACCGGGCCGGCATGGGGCGGGTGGAGTCCAACGGCAACTTCCACGGCGCCCCCGTCGGGTACGTGCTCGACTTCCTCGCCATCTCCGTCGCCGACCTCGCCTCGATCGCCGAGCGCCGCACCGACCGGCTGTTGGACCGCCGGCGCTCGCACGGCCTGCCGGCCTTCCTCGCCGACGACCCCGGCGTGGACTCCGGGCTGATGATCGCCCAGTACACCCAGGCGGGGCTGGTCTCCGAGCTCAAGCGACTCGCCGTGCCCGCCTCGGTGGACTCCATCCCCTCCTCGGCGATGCAGGAGGACCACGTCTCGATGGGCTGGTCCGCCGCCCGCAAGCTGCGCACCGCCGTGGACGGGCTGGCCCGGGTGATCGGCGTCGAACTGTGCGCCGCGACCCGGGCCCTGGAACTGCGGGAGGCCGGCGAGGGGTTGCGCCCGGGGCCGGCGGCCCGGGCGGTGGTGGCGGCGCTGCGCGCGGCCGGCGTGCCGGGACCGGGACCGGACCGGCACCTGGCGCCGGAGTTGGAGGCGGCGGCCGGGTTCGTCCGCTCCGGGGCGCTCGCCCGGGCGGTGGAGGGGGTCACCGGGCCCCTGACGTCCCCGGCGGAGTGAGCCCGGGCGCCCCGGCGGGGGAGACTCTCCCGCCGGCCGAAAAGCGTTCCCGGGCGAAGTGGTCATGTGATGGAAATCACGTTTGAAGGGCGGGTGGTCAGGGAAGTCCAATCCGGCGGAACCGGTCATCCCGACGCGATGCCCGGGCCGCTTCCCGTGACGACCGACGGTGGGAACGAGGAAGGGACACCGGCCCGTGAGGGCGTCCCGGAAGTGAACCCCCCTCAGTCGGTGGGCGCCCGGGGCGCCGAGGCCCCGGGCCCCTCCACCGACTCCCCCACCGTGCCGATCCCCGGCACGCCCTCACCCGTGTCCGGGCCGGCGTGCGCGGACGGCATCAGCCACACCCCGCCCAATACGACCGCGGACACCACGCCCATCAGCAGAGGTCGGCGATCTGGCATGCGGCGGTGCTCGGCCACGAGGGCTCCCGGGTAGTGCTGCGGTTCGCGGGCGTGGTGAGCGATGTTACGGCGCGTCGCGGGTCGCGGGGAAGACTCGACCGGCCACGGGCATACCCTCACCCCTATGACACCAGAGGAAATCGGCCGGGTCAGGGTGCGTGTCGACCTGCTCCTGGAGGTGGCCGACATCGATCGCCTCACCCGTACGGCGCTGGCCCGCATCAACGCCGACGAACTCCTTCCCGACGAGGAACGCGGCCCCGCCGGCGAGGCGGTCAGCCGCGATCCGGCGGAGGCCATCGCCTACCTCGTCGATCCCATCGAACTCGTCGAGGGCCTGCCCGGCGTCGAGCTGGCCCGCGCCTCCTGGAGCAGCGAGACCGTCGACGCGGACGACGAGGGCCCCTGGCTCGACGACGAGTACGACGACGGGGAGGACGGGGAGGACGGGAACGACGGGGTCGCGGTCGACGGATACGCCCCCGGCCACTTCGACACAGGGCTCCGGTCACCGCACGAGGAGGAGGGCGTCGAGGAGTACGACACGCCCGGCCCCGACCGTCCCGCCGGTCCGGAAGGGGACGGGGAGACCACCGGCGGGGCCCCCGACCCCGGCGGATACGGCCGGCTCAACGGCAGCGCCTGACCTCCACCCCGACCCGGCAGCCCCTCCGGGGCCCTCCCCGGATCCGCACAC
>NZ_VKHT01000511.1 GCF_014141535.1 Streptomyces alkaliphilus
CGCCGGCCCCGCACCCCCGGGCGCCGGCGCCATGGCCTCCCCTCCGGTCCGCACCGGCGCGGCCACCGCGGCTTCCCCCGCCGACACCCGCCACCGCGCGGCCACCGGCACGGGCGGCAGTGACACACCGTGACTCCGGGGGTGGGGGGAGACCCCCCATGGCCACCCGAGCCGGACCGCCGGGGAGGGAGATTCCACTCTGTACGGATCCCAGGCCCCACAGCGGGCCATGGGCGTCACCGTGTGTAATGACCGCCGGAGCCGCAACGGCCCGGCCGCTGAGGTGCCGCAACGGGTGCTCCGCCGCCCCGGGTGAGGCGGCGAACCCGACCACCGCCCTGGCTGTCCGCTCACCCGAAATCAACGACATGTCGGTAGGTCACCGTTTGATCACTCCGCTCCCCGGGCCCCGGCCCGGCCGGCAGCATCCGCGAGAAGACCACCTTCGGGAGAAACCCATGCGCTTCCGCAGCATCGCCGCCGCGGCCCTACTGGCCGCAGCCCTTGCCGGCTGCTCGACTTCCTCGGATGCCGAGCCGGCGGCCGCGGAGACCGAGCCGGCCCCGACGCCGGATGAGCAGTTCCTCGCAGCGGTGGACGCCGCAGGGATCGACAGTTGGACGGAAGCCGGACCGAGCGACACCGAGCTGCTGGCCTACCCCGAGCAGTGGTGTGCCAGCCTGGCGGTCGGGCACAGCGTCGACTACATCTTCGGGATTCACGAAGGGATGTACCCGGTCGGCATGGACTGGGGCACCATGAGGGCCGATGCCAACGAAGTGCTGGTGCTCGGGGTCACCGCCTACTGCCCGGAATACCGCGACGAGGTGGTGCAGGAGCTTCGGGAGACCGGGGAGTACTAGGGCTGTCGCGTTCGTCCCGCAGAACACGGCGAGGGGCCCCGTACACGGCTGTGTACGGGGCCCCGGTCGTTGGGTCGATACTCGATATCGGCGCTGGTCAGCGGCGGTTTGTGGTCGACGTCGGGGGCGAAACCGGTTTCGGGGGGTGGGGATACCGGTTTCGTCCCCCGGCGCGGTCAGTCGTCCTCGTCCTCGGGTGCCTCGGAGGCTTCGGGGACGTCCGTGAAACGCACGCCCTTGGCGCCCCCGCCGCAGCACTCGCGGATGGTGAGCTGGCGGGTGGGCACGCCGTGCGGCTTGAGCGCACCGGACAGGGCGGTGGACCGGGCCGCGACGTCTTCGAGATCCAGCCAGGGGCCGTAGACCTCGGGGTGGTGGGCGGCCAGGGCGTCGACCAGGCGGTGGGAGTGCACCGCTTCCTTGCCCTCGGGCCAGATGGCCCGCAGGTGGTCCACGATCGTCTCGGCGGCGGCCTCGATGACGTCCTGTCCGGCGGCCTGTCCGGTGAGGGTGCCGGCGGCGGTGCGCAGCGCCAGGGCGCGTTTGCCGATCTCGGCGGCCTCGGTCTGCTTGATGAACGCCGCCCGCACGGTGGTGCCCTCCCGGCCGCGGACCAGGATGCCGGTCCCCTGCTCGGATGTGGAGATCTCGGTGGCGCGCAGGCCCCGTTCGTGGGCGCCGGTGCCGAGCACGTTGTTGTTGGCCCGCCAGTCCATCACGGCCAGGCACAGGCGGGTGCCCACCGAGGACGACACCGAGGACGGCAGGGACGGCGCGTCGGGGTTCTGGGTGAGCAGGATGAGGATGATGCCGTAGGCGCGGCCCTTCTTGATGAGCTTGGTGGCCAGTTCGGCGGCTTCCTCCTTGTGGTCGGGGTGGGTGAAGAGTTCCTGTACCTCGTCCACGACGATGACGCGCGGCCCGAGCTGCTGCTCGGGGTACTTCTCGGCGAGCGTGCGGGTGACCTTGCGGCCCTCGGGGATCTCCTCGGGGGGCAGGGACTTGATGAACTTGGCCCGCCGCTTCTGTTCGGCGATCCCGGCCCGCAGGCCGGCGAGGGTGGCCTTCAGGTCCTCGTCGTCGTCACCGGAGACGTACCGGTGGCAGATCGGCTTGACCGCGTCCAGGTCGCCGGAGCCCTTGAGCTCAAAGATCCACAGTTCGGCCGTGGGGTCCAGGGCGACACCGAGGACGATGGCCAGGGCGCAGGACGTCTTGCCGGAGCCGGGGATGCCGCCGACCAGCAGGTTGGAGTAGGCCAGGGTGATCTCCACGAGGTTGCCGCGGGGGTCGAAGCCGAACGGCAGCGGCGCGTAGACATCCGCCTGGCCCTCGCGCATGAGGGGCCACAGCTTGCGGGCGGCCTTGGCCGGGTCCTGCTGGGCGACCCACAGCACCAGGCGCCCGGGGTGGGCGTCGCGGTCGGCGTCCGGCCACACGGTGGAGATCGGGCGGCGCATCGCGGCGGCCAGCTCGGCGCGCTTGTCCAACACCTTGTCGGCCGTCACCCCGGCGGGCAGGTCGACCTCGGCGCGCCAGCCGGGCCCGTCGCGCTGGATCTCGGCGGCGAACTCCACGCCGCTCTTGCCCTTCTTGCCCACGCCGATGGCCTCCAGGGCGGCGTAGACCTCGGTGGAGTCCAGGGCGCGCAGGGTGTGGGTGTGCACGTAGCGGGTGATGACCGGGGTATCGGCCCGGCGCCCGGCCAGACCGGCGGCCGCCAGCACACCGACCCCACCGGCGGCCAGTGCCCAGCCGGGCAGGGTCAGGGCGGCCACGGCGGTACCGGCGGCCAGGGCGGTGCCCACCGTCAGGGAGAGGACGCGGCGCGGGCGGCAGCGGCGGGAGTGCTCGCGCGACAGGGACAGCCACGCCTCGACGTCCCCACCGGCGGCGGCTCTGGCCTCCACGGGTCGGGCCTCGGCGTCGACCACCCAGCGGAACCAGCGCGCGGTCAGGCGCCACAGGCCGCGCGGGGCACGGCCGATGAGGCGGGCGAGGTAGACCGGGGCGCGCAGCGCGTGGAAGGCGGTCAGGTGCCCGTAGTAGGAGCCCACCCAGCGGGCGGCGTCGGCCAGATCCCGGCCGCTGCGCAGCCAGGCGGGCAGCACCGGCGGGGCGTCGGCGAGCCGGGCCTGCCGTTCGGCCAGCCAGGTACCGGGCAGGTCGGTCTGCGGCCGGTCGACCGGCCGCAGCGCCACGCCCTCGAGCACCTCGGGCGCGGCTTCCTCGAGCGGACGGGTGTCGACGGCGGGCAGCGGGATGGTCGGGGCGCCGGACAGGTCGACGGGCGGACCGGGCGCGGGAACCGGCGGGGGGACGTCGCCGGCCTTGGCCAGTTCGATCACCGGCGCGGGCCGGTGGGTGCCGTTCACGGCGGTGGTCGTGTCGGTCATGCTGGTGGTGCCTTCCTCGGGCCACAGGGCCCGGCGAGGGGCCCTGTGGGGCGGCCGGTGCCGGCAAGCTTCCGGGCCGCCCCACAGGGGGTTTCGGAGAGTCGGTCAGGCGACGGGGGTAAGGCGGCAGTGGGCGGCGTGCTGCTGCGCCCAAGCCTTGACGCCGCGGTCCGCGCGGCGGGCCAGCGCCGGCTCCGACTGCCCGTTACGGCGGTAGTGGCCGGCCTCGGCGCTCTGCCCGCAGGCGCAGCGGGCGACGGTCTCCACGGGGGTGCCGGGCGCCTCCCCGACCAGCTCGTGCACGACGGCGAGGTCGGCGCCTCCGGCGGTGCGATAGGTGGCGATGGTGCGGGTCTCGGGGGCGGCCACGGGCCGGCGACGACGTCCGAACATGACGGTTCTCCTTCGGGGATGGGGTGGCGGGGTG
>NZ_VKHT01000512.1 GCF_014141535.1 Streptomyces alkaliphilus
CCCCTCGGGCGGCCGTTCGGCCACCACCCGCCGCGCCGCTTCCATGACCTCCCCCTCCAACTCCTCGAGAGGGACCGCCCAACCCTCACCCCAACATTCGAAGAGGTGCGCGTGGCGGAGGAGTTCACAACGGTCGGTGCCGGCTCACCCGGTTGGGGTGCCCTGGTGGAACCACAGGCGCCACCCCGTGTCCGTCAGGCGCCACAGGGAACTCCGCCGGACCCGGCGGCCCCGATGGGAGCCGAGGTACGTCAGGTGTACGAGGCCCGGAGCGGGAACCGCTCCCCGCATGTCGTCGACCTCGACCGGCGCCTCCGGGGACACCGAACCGTCGCCCGTCACCGTGAGGATCGAGGCGACATCCCACGAACGGCCGGAGGCGCCGATCTCGGTGAACTCCGGGTCCAGAAGTTCCAGGACCCGGGCCGGGGACGCCCGCACCACGGGGTCGAGGAGCGACATCTCCCCGTCGATGGCCGCCCGAACGGCCCGCTCGTTCTCATCGGTCACGCGGGAACCCTACAGGTCGCCGCTTCCCCGGGCGCGTGGTTGAGGTACCCGGGTGGGGTACCCGGGCCCCGGGGAAGCGCTCCGGGCCCGGCGTCACGTGAACCCCGGGACCCCCGCCCGGCCGGAACCTCCGGCCGGGGTTTTTGTCGCGGCGCAGGGCGGGGGCCCGAAGGCGCCGGGTACGGCACATCCCGGGACGTCACCCCGGTCACCCCGGCCACCGCGGCCACCGCGGACCCGCATCCGATCCGGGACGGACCGACCCCGTGGGGCGTGCGCCCACTGGGCGCACGCCCCACGGCGGGGTCGGTTTCGTGGGGGATCTCCGTGTGGTCAGCGGCCGTTGACCCGGGCCGCCTTGGCGGCCTCCGTGGGGCCGGACCCCATGCCCACCGGCACCGGCCGGCGCGGACGGCCCTGGCGGCACCGCAACTCGCGCAGCCTGGCCACCAGGCGCCTGCTGTGCAGGGTCAGCTCCAGTTCGAGCCGTGAGCGCGGGTCGCGCAGCGCCGGACCGTACAGCTTCTCCAACTGCCGCAGCCGGTAGTGCACCGTTTGCGGGTGCACCCGAAGCGCCTTGGCGGCCTCCGGGGCGCCCCCGCCCTCCAGCCAGGCGAGGAGGGTGGCCTCCAGGCGTTCCCGCTGACGCGGGGTCAGCCCCGTCATCGGATGCAACCACCGGGCGGAGAGGGTGCGCAGCAGCGACTCGTCCTGGAGCAACAGCAGCGTGGTCAGGTGGTCGTCGACGAACAGGGGTCGGTTGTCGGGAACGCGCTCCGCCGGCGCCAGGGCCAGCAGCCGGCGCGCCCACCGCGCGGTGGAGGCGGCCTCGTGCAGCGGCACGATCTGGCCCACGGCCACGGTGCGGCCGCGCAGCGCCTCGGAGAGCGCCGGCCGGCCGGCCGGATCGGGGTCGGGCAGCAGCACGCACGGGTGCCCCCGGTACAGCCCGCTCAGCGGTTCGCCGGCCCCGGCAGTCACCGGTGGCGAGAGTTCACCGGGCTCGCCGAGGACCACGGCCCGAACGCGCTGTGGCAACGGCCACCCGGCCCGATCGGCCAGTTCCCGGAGCGCCGTGGCGGGCAGCGTCTCGCGCCCGGTCAGAGCGGTGAGCAGGCGCTGACGTGCGGCGCCGTCCCGGGATCCGGCCGGCGGCCGGGGCGCGGGGACGCCGGCGGAGTCGGCCGGCGGGGACGTCGGGCCCCGGCCGTCGCCCCCGAGGTCGTGGAGCACATCGGACGGCCGTTCGCAGGTCCGGGTCTTTGACGCGTCGTCGGACCCGGGTCCGAGCGGCGCGCCGAGCGAGGCGCGGAGCGCCTGTTCGACGTCCCGGCGCAGCACGTCCCGGGAGCGCTCCGCGACCAGCGCGGAGAAGCCGGGGACGCGGCGCGTCAGGTCGTCGATCATCCCATCGGAGACGGAGGGCAGTTCGCGGAGGAGAATGCGGTTCCACTCGGCGGGAGGGCACGACCGGAGTCGGTTCAGCAGGTCACACATTTCTACCTCGTTCAGGTCCGGGGGAGCCCACCCGTCGTCGGGGTGCGGGCGGGGCCAGCCGAGGCTGTCTCCCGGGTCGGATGTCCACTGCGGCAGGTGGAGTTGGCGGCCATCCGGACGTCTCGCGGGGCGAGAACCGTTGCGAGGCGGGACCCGACCGTCGGGGTGGTCGGTGTCCCTCGTGCGCTGATGTGTTCGGTTGTTCCGGGAAGATTCCGGAGATCCCATGGGGATTCCCGGCGGTTCCCGGGTGTGGGGGGACGGGGTGAATTCCTCATCCGAGGGCCCGGGATCGCTCCCGGCGCCGGTGGATCGTCGGCGCCTCCCGGCGTCTTTCGGCAGGTGGGATTCTCCGACACGGGGGACACCGGGCCGCGCGGCCGATGGCCGTTCCGGACGTCCTCATCGGACGCGGGATCGGCGATCCCGCGGACCCGGGTGGGGCGCGCGCTGTCGGAAGCGGACACAACGGGGGCGCGGAGGCGGCGGGTGGTGGTCCGGGGCGAGTCGCGCGTCGCGATCGGACCACACCGGGCGCACCGTCGATCGGCCCCGATGGTCGGTGTTCGAAGGACTCCGGACGGCGATCATCACCGCTCGGAGGGAGCCCTCGAAGACCGGGCCCCGGAAACTTATCACGTTCGGATAACCATGCAAGTCCCCTGTGTGGACGCCGGAATGCTGCCATGCGAAACGGCTCGCCGCGGACCCCGGGGTCCGCCCCGGACACCGGGGCCGGCGGGCCGGAGATCAGGAGAACGAATCCCGCCGCCCGGGAACCGAACCGCCGGACGACACCGTTCCGGCCCGGTCCCTGGGGCATCGGCGGCACCTCGGAGGATGTGATGGTCATTCCGCAATCCCCGCCGCAACCCCCGTCGCGGTCCTCGCGACCGGGGGCGTCGGGAAGCCGGCGCCGCGCGTCGGCGGCCGTGCGTCGACCGGGCACCCCCGCGTCCCCGGTACGCCGTCGGCACGCGGGCCCCGCCGTCCCCGGGACGGCCCCGATTCCCTCCGGTCCCATGCGGCTGCCCGAGGCCAGCGCGCGCCGCACCACCGGTGCCTACGTCACCGCCACGGCACTGATCGCCCTGATCGTCCTCGGAACCGCCGGAGCCTTCGAGGAGATGCTGCACTTCCTCGACTTCGGTGCCGGCGTGATGGCGCTGGTCTGTCTCACGGCCACCGTCATGTGGGGGTTGGCGGCCACCGACCGGATCCTGCTCCATCCCGGCCACCGGCTGCTGGCCCAGGCCGTCCACCGCGGTCTCGGCATCACCGGCCTGTGCTTCCTGCTCCTGCACATCGGGATCAAGATCTTCGAGGACCGGGTCTCCGGGTACGCCGCGGCGATCCCCTTCTCCGACCCCCTGCAACCGTTGCTCATGGGGCTCGGCACGATGGCGGCCTACCTGTTCGTGCTGGTAGCCGTCGTCGGCGCCGCGCGCGGGGTCTTCGCCGGCCGCAACCGTTCCCGCTGGTGGCGCGGCCTGCACATGCTCGCCTATCCGACCTGGGCCCTGGCCCTGGTGCACGGCCTGTACGCCGGTCGCCCGGCGGCCGGTTGGGTCACCGCCGTGTACATGGGCTGTCTGCTCCTGGCCGCCCTGGCACTGACCACGCGCCTCGCGAATCGAAGCAGGAGGCACGCCCGATGACCACCGCCCCTCCC
>NZ_VKHT01000513.1 GCF_014141535.1 Streptomyces alkaliphilus
GGGTGGGTGGGTGTGACACGACTCGTGGTGCACCTAGGTAACGTGTCGAGGTTCCTTGTGGGGTGATCCGTTAGTAAGGTTCCGTCCATGGCTTCTCCTTCCTCCCCCGGCGACCGCGAGAAAGTCGTCTCCAAGTTGCCCGGTTGGCTCAGACAAGAGGTAAAAGTCCGCACCGCGCAGCTCGGTGTGGAGATCCAGGTCGCCGTGGAACACGGCCTGCGCGACTGGTGCGCCCTGGCCTCGGCCCCCGACGCGGTGGACACCACCGGCGCGGACTCCTTCTCCACCTGGCTGCCTCCGGGCCAGTGGGAGGAGTTCAAGGCCGTGGCCGGGCAGCGGCAGGTGTCCCTGACACAAGGGCTGGCCCGGGCGATGCGGTTGTGGTTGGACAAGAACCCCGCGCCGTCGGTGAAGCGACCCGAGGTCCCTCGCCGGATCGTGGTGTGCAACCAGAAAGGGGGCGTGGGGAAGACCGCGGTGACCGCCGGTGTCGGCGAGGCGATGGCCGAGGGCGCGGACGTGCTGCATCCCGTGCGGGTCTCCAAGCACTTCGCGGCGATACTGCCGAGCGAGGAGGGCTCCGACCCACTGACCCTGGAGGACCTCCCCGGCCTCGGACTGAGGGTGCTGCTGGTGGACTTCGACCCCCAGGGACACCTCACCAAGCAGCTGGGCCACGACCTTCTACCGATGGACGGGGACAGCCTGACCCGGCACATGGCCGGCGAGGGCATGCGGGACCTGGGGAATCTGGTGGTTCCGATCGCCGAGGACCGCTTCGGGGACCGGCTGCACCTGCTGCCCAGCTGCAACGACGCCTTCCTCCTCGATGTGAAGCTGGCAAGCGTCCGCGCCCGGGAAGCCGCGCTGGAGCGGGCGCTGGCCGCGGTGGAGGAGGGCTTCGATGTGATCATCGTGGACTGCCCGCCGAGCCTGGGACTGAGCATGGACGCGGCCTCCTACTACGGGCGGCGTCGGCCGAACGAGGCGCCGGGGCAGTCGGGCGTGCTGATCGTGGTGCAGGCCGAGGACAGCTCCGCCGACGCCTACGAGCTGCTGACCTCGCAGATAGAGGATCTGCGCGCCGACCTCTCCCTGGACCTGGACTACCTGGGGATCGTGGTGAACCACTACGACGCCCGCCGCGGCTACATCGCGACGTCCTCCTTGCAGGCGTGGATGGACATAAAGGACCCACGGGTGGTGGGGGTGATCGGGGACCTGAAGGAACAGAAGGAAGCCGTGCGGGTCAAGCGCCCCCTGTTGGCGTACTCGCCCCGGTGTGACCAGTCGGTGGGCATGCGGGCCCTGGCACGGGAGATCTCATGAGCAAGGCGGATCGGCTGGGAGCGGGTACGTCCTTCGGCCGGGCACGCCCGGTCAGTGCCCGGCGGGCGGCGATCGGCGCGGCGACCGGCGCACCGACGGTGGGAGTTCCGGATCCCACGGAGCTGCCGTTGAAGGTGATCAGCCACAACCCCGACAACCCCCGCGAAGAACTGCGGGACCTGGAAGGGCTGGCGCAGAGCGTCGAGGAACTCGGCGTCATCAACGCCATCACCGTCGCCGGAGTGGACGCCTACCTCAAGGAACGCCCCGAACGGGCGGGGGAACTGGACGAGGGCGCCCACTACATCGTCGTGGACGGCCACCGCCGGCTGGAGGCCGCGCGCCGCGCGGGCCTGGAGAAGATCCGCGTCCAGGTCGACGACGCCCGGGTCGCGACGGACGAGTCGCTGCTGGAGACCGCTTTCGTGGCGAACTTCCAGCGCGATGACATGACGGACCTGGAACAGGCCCACGCCCTGGAGGCGCTGGTGACGTTCTACGGCAGCCAGACCAAAGCGGCCCGAAGGCTGGGCATCTCCCAGGCCACGATCTCCTCGAAGCTGTCGCTGCTGAAGCTGTCCCCGGAACTCCAGGCCGATCTGGCCGCCGGCCGCCGCCAGGTCGAGCACGTCCGGAATCTGGGGAAGCTCGCACCGGAGGAGCAGCGGGCCGCGGCCGATGCCCGGGCCGCGAGCGCCAAGTCCCGGCGCCCGGTGGATGCGCCGCCGGTGGTGGTGGAGCAGCGCACCGGGGAAGAGGTCGAGTCTCCGGCCGGTTCTCACCCGGTGGCACCCCGGGGCGGTGAGGGTGGGACTCCGGTGACCGAGGGGCCGGAGACAGGGGAAACGGTGTCGGGGCCGCTGAACGGCGCCGCACCGGCACCGGCACCGAGGAATCCTCGGCAGTCGCCGGCCGGGGCCACGACATCGGCCCGGGCCACGACCGGGGACGGCGCATCGGCGCCCGCCGAGAATCCCGTCTCCGGAGCCGTGCAGCGACTGGTGCAGCTGACCGCGGACGCCGACGGCCTGGCCGAGGCGCTCACGCAGCATCTGCCCGAGGACTTCCTGGAGCAGCTGACGGAGGCGCTGATCAAGCAGGCGGTGTGAACCGACCGGCGGGCAGAGCCCTGCCGGCCTCTTCACAGTCGGCGCACGTCGGGGGCTCCCCCACGGGGGAGCCCCCGACGCGTATGGGCGTGACGCCGGCCGCGATCTTCTGATGAAGATCCTCGGTGACTCCGAAGGGCGGCCGCCACGAGTTGGCAGAGTTCGGGGTGGAGGCTGGAGTCGCTGTTGCGATCCTTGGCCGCCCCGAGGGGCAACTGCTGCCCAGGGGGACGATTATCACGGCGTGATAATCCTGCTCGAGCCCCATCAGACCCGAGGGGAAGACCCTCGGAGGCTCCGGCGAAGGCTACGCAGCCCGGAGAGGGCGAGCCCGGTCCGCCCCGAAGGGCGACCGCCACGGCTTCTGATCAGGGATGACAGTGCGCCGGAGGGTAGTTGGAGCACATGCGCCGCCAGTCATTGCCGTCATTTCTGACATTTTGCTTCGGTGTGATCCGCGTGTCGTGTGTGCACTTGGGGTTCCGAAGCAAGAGGGGGTCGGTCCAGGGAAGCACATCGTCTCGTTGGGACTGTACCCGCGGGCTCCACCGAGAGTGTGTACTCCGTGGAGGCCTTGGTGGCAGTGGCGATCGCCACGCCGTTGCAATCCTCGGTCGTCCCGGAGGACGGCCGCCACCCCATCTCGATCACGCCCTCGTCGCGGGCGTGATGGTTGCGGTTCTCGGCCGCCCCGAAGGACGACCGCCACCGCGCCGTGCGCCCGGGGTTGATGACGTTGCGGTTCTCGGCCGTCCCGGAGGGCGGCCGCCTGAACCGGGGGTCCGGCACCGCAAACCCTGCGACGGGCCTCGGCCCGCCGATGGCCTTTCGGGGGCGGGTGGGGTCAGATGCGCCAGGAGCGCAGGCGGTCGGCGGCGTCGTAGACATCCGCCTGTCCGGCGGTGATGTCGCGGACCAGGTCCACCAGTGCGCCGTAGGGCGGGTCGATGCCTTCGCCGGAGGCGTGCATGTAGGCCACTGCTGTGGCGCAGGCGAAGCGCAGGTTGGCGGCTGGTAGGGGGCGTAGGAGGGTGAGGGTGTGGAGTAGGGCTGCGGCGCGCCAAGCGGTGTCGGGGTTGGTGCCCAGGCGGGGTGGGTCCACGCGGTGGCGGGCGACGGCGGCGACCAGGGCGGAGAAGTCGGAGACGGCTGGTTGGTCGGGGAGTACTTCTTCGTGGCGTTGGAGGAGCCAGGGGACGTCGATGTGGAGGGTGGGTGGCATTGGGTCAGGCTGCTGC
>NZ_VKHT01000514.1 GCF_014141535.1 Streptomyces alkaliphilus
GAGGACCGCGCCGTCCCCGGGAGGGGCGGCGGACGGGGCGGCCCGTCCGCCGCCGGGTTCACCAGCCGCGGGAGGCGTAGCGCTCGCTCTCGGGCAGGGTGTCGCAGTTGATGCCGACCATGGCCTCGCCGAGGTTCCGGGAGGCGTCGGCGATCACCTTGGGGTCGTCGTGGAACGTCGTGGCCTTGACGATGGCGGCGGCGCGGCGGGCCGGGTCGCCGGACTTGAAGATGCCCGAGCCGACGAAGACGCCCTCGGCGCCCAACTGCCGCATCAAAGCGGCGTCCGCCGGTGTGGCCACCCCACCGGCGGAGAACAGCACCACCGGCAGCCTGCCGAGGGAGGCGACCTCGGCGACCAGCTCGTAGGGCGCGCGCAGCTCCTTGGCCGCGGCGTACAGCTCGTGGTTGTCCAGGCCCTTCAGGCGGGCGATCTCACCGCGGATCTGCCGCAGGTGGCGCACCGCCTCCACGACGTTGCCGGTGCCCGCCTCGCCCTTGGAACGGATCATCGCCGCGCCCTCGGCGATCCGGCGCAGGGCCTCGCCCAGGTTGGTCGCACCGCAGACGAAGGGGGTGGTGAAGGACCACTTGTCGCTGTGGTTGACCTCATCGGCGGGGGTGAGCACCTCGGACTCGTCGATGTAGTCCACGCCGAGGGCCTGGAGCACCTGCGCCTCGACGAAGTGGCCGATGCGGGACTTGGCCATCACCGGGATGGAGACGGCCTCGATGATGCCCTCGATCATGTCGGGGTCGGACATCCGGGCCACACCGCCGTCCTTGCGGATGTCGGCGGGCACCCGCTCCAGCGCCATGACCGCGACGGCTCCGGCGTCCTCGGCGATGCGCGCCTGCTCGGGGGTGACCACGTCCATGATCACGCCGCCCTTGAGCTGCTCGGCCATGCCGCGCTTGACGCGGGCGGTGCCGGTTCCGGGGGCGCCGGCGGTGGAGGTGTCGGAGGGGGTGGGAGACGTGCTGGACAAGGGTGTCGACCTCACTCGTCGGTCTCGGGGGGCCGCGGCTTGCGACGGGCCCCGGAAGTCTCGGAACATGTCACCGGTCCGGCGACGGTGCCGGCCCCGGACTTCCCGGGTCGCGCGGATCCGGGGGCCGGTGGCGAAAACCGGGCCACGTTCGATGACAACCCGGGAGTGGCATCACACGAAAGGGCCAATCCCGGGCAGGTGGACCGCTCCGCCGGACGCGGACCGGCCCTTCCCTCAGCCGAGGACCAGCAATCGCGGCGGCTCGTCGTCCATCTCGAAGGCGGGTGGGAAGGGAGCCCGCCCCGCGAGACGGAACCAGCGCACGGCGCGGTGGCGGCGCAGGGCCCGGACCGACCGCACGGCGTCGTTGTGGAAGCGGCGGGCCATCGGTACCCGGCGCACGGCGGCCGTCAACTCGTCCAGGGCGGCCGGCCCGCCCGGTGCGGAGCGGATGCCCGTGAGTTGGTCGGGGTCGGCCAACACCGCCCGCAGCGTCTGGCTGAGCTCGCTCTCGGCGACCTCACGACGTTCCTCCTCCGCCTGCCTGGCGTCGTGCGCCGCGCGGTAGAGCACCATGGACGCGGCCGGGTCCAGCAGTCCGGCGGTGGCTATCTCCTGGGCCACGGAGGCACGGCGCAGCAACTGCGCGTCGAGGGCCGCCCGGGCGGCTTCGATGCGGGTGTGCAACCGATCCAGGCGACCGGCCGTCCAGCTGAGGTAGACGCCGATCGCCAACAGGGCGACGAGGGCCCAGATCACGGTGGTCACGGGGAGGAAGACTACCCTCGGCTACCGGCGTGCCCTTCGGCGCGGGGTGCCCCCGCCGTCCGTGGGGGCGCCCCCCTCGTCGGTCACAGCGGTCTCGGCGGCCACCGCCGCCGCTCCCTCGGTGACCGTCTCGTAGACGGCGAGGATCTCCGCGCCCACGGTCTCCCAGTCGAAGCGGCGCACGTGGCGGGAGGCCCTCTCGCTCAGAGCGGTGCGGCGCGCCGGGTCGCCCAGCAGGCGGATCGCGGCCTCGGCCAGGGCGTCGGCGTCCCCGGTGGGGAAGAGCTCCCCCGCGGCACCGGCGTCCAGGACCCGCGCGAAGGCGTCCAGATCCCCGGCGAGCACCGGCGCGCCGGCCGACATCGCCTCGACCAGGATGATGCCGAAGCTTTCCCCCCCGGTGTTGGGGGCCACGTAGAGAGCCACGCTGCTCAGCAGACGGGCCTTGTCCTCGTCGTTGATCATGCCGAGGAAGACCACCCGCTCGCGGGCCCCGGGTTCCAGGCCCTTCAACGCCTCGTCGGTGTCGCCCCGCCCGGCGACCAGGAGTCGGGCGCCCGGGTGTTCCTCGAGGATGCGGGGCAGGGCCCGGGTGAGGACGGGCAGTCCCTTGCGGGGTTCGTCGATGCGACCGATGAACCCGATGGTGTCGCCCTGCCACTCGGGGCGGGGCTCGGCCCGGGCGAAGAAGTCGACGTCCACGCCGTTGGGGATGACCACCGCGTCACCGCCGAGGTGTTCCACGAGGGTGCGGCGGGCGTACTCGCTGACGGCGATCCGGGCGCTGATCTTCTCCAGGGCCGGCTGGAGCAGCGGGTAGGCGGCCACCATGGCGCGGGAGCGGGGGTTGGATGTGTGGAAGGTGGCCACGATGGGGCCACGTGCCACCCAACAGGCGAGGAGGCCCAGGGAGGGCGCGGCCGGTTCGTGGACGTGCAGGACGTCGAAGTCGCCGTCGTGCACCCAGCGGCGGACCCGGGCGGCCGACAGGAACCCGAAGTTGAGGCGGGCGACCGAGCCGTTGTAGGGGACCGGCACGGCCCGGCCGGCGGAGACGGCGCCGGGGGGCAGCTCGGTGTCGTCGTCGGCGGGGGTCAGGACCGAGACCCGGTGGCCGCGGCGGCGAAGGTGCTCGGCGAGGTCACGGACGTGGAACTGCACTCCGCCGGGGACGTCCCAGGCATAGGGACAGACGATGCCGATGGACAGCGGACGCCCGGTGACACGGGGGGCGGCGCCGGTCCCGGACGGTCGGTGGGGACCGGTCGGGGAACTCATGCCCGGGTCCTCCCCCCGTGTCGGGCGGCGGCCCGGGCCTCGCGGTCCCGGGGCCAGAACGGCTGGAGCATGTGCCAGTCCTGCGGGTGGGCGGCGATTCCCTCCGCGAAGCGGGCGGCCATCCTCCGGGTCATGACCAGGGCGGCCTCCTCCCGGGTCGCGGCCTCCTCCGGGCCGGGGACCGGCACGGCGGGATGGATCCTGGCACGCAGCAACGGGCCGTCGTACCACAGCGAGGCGGGAAGCAGGTCGGCCCCGGTCTGTCGGGCGAGTTTCGCCGGACCCAGCGGGAAGCGGGCGGTCTCGCCGAAGAACTCGACCTCGCCGCCGGAGCCGGTCAGATCGCGGTCGGCGACCAGGGCGACCAGCCCTCCTGCCCGCAGGCGGCGGGCGAGGGCACCGAGGGCGGCACCACCGGTGTGGGGCAGGACCTCCATGCCCAGGCTCTCGCGGTGGGCGACGAAGCGGTCGTAGAGGCTCTCCGGTCGGAGGCGTTCGGCGACCGTGGTGAGGGGCACCTTGAGGACGGTCGTGCCCCAGGCGCCCGCGAGGTCCCAGTTGGCCAGGTGGGGCAGGGCCAGGACCACCCCCCGACCGGCGCCCAGGGCGTCGGTGACCCGCTCGATCCCCTCCACC
>NZ_VKHT01000515.1 GCF_014141535.1 Streptomyces alkaliphilus
ACCGGGCACGGGCGTGCCCGGTCGCTCCCCTCGCGACGTGTCACCTGGCGCCGGCGCCGGCGGCACCGCGGCGGATGCCGAGGCGGTCCACCAGGACACGGAAGCGCTGAATGTCCTTCTTGGCCAGGTACTGGAGCAGGCGGCGACGCTGACCGACCAGCAGCAGCAGACCCCGACGCGAGTGGTGGTCGTGCTTGTGGGTCTTCAGGTGCTCGGTCAGGTCGGTGATCCGCCGGGTGAGCAGGGCGACCTGGACCTCGGGGGAGCCGGTGTCGCCCTCCTTGGTGGCGAACTCGGCCATGATCTTCTTCTTCGTGGCGGCGTCGAGAGAGGACACGTGGACTCCTTGGGGTTCATGCGCCCGCGAGCCCCCCGGTCTTCGTCACGGGGGAGATGGGAACGGCCACTCGGCGGGCACGAATAGTCGCCCCAAGCCTAGCAGTCCGCCGCAGGCCTCCCGACCGCGCGGTCTCCCGTCGCCCCCGTGGGGTGGTGCCCGCCGGGCGGTCGCTCCGGGCGGCGGAGCGGGGCACACCACGGCTTTTCCCCGCGGCCGGTGTCCGTCGGGGGCCGCCCCTCTATGCTGCTTGCCGTGACGACGACCGGAGAGACCGTCGGGAAGACGGCCGGGGGGACCGCGGGGGAAGCCACCGACGGACCTCCCGCAGAGGGCACGCCACCCGTCGGGGAGACACCGGAGGGACGCCTGGGAACGGGGGTCGACGGCGGGATGTCGGACGACGCCGATTCGGCGCCGTCCGGGGATGCCGCCGCCCGGGGAGGATCCGCGAAGGAGGAGGCGAGTACCGGAGAGGCGGAGAGGTCCGGGAATCCACCGGCCCCGCGGGCCGGGACGCCCCGGGCGAACCCTGCGGGGGCCGACGCCCCGGCCCGCCCGGTCACCGCGGGGAACCCCGGGCGCCCCGAGGGCACGGAGGGCACCGACGTCGCGGAGGATCCCGGGGATCGGGATCCGGACACGGAGGCGACGGAGGACGTCCCGCGCCGAGGGCTGACGCCGCGCCAGGCCCGTCGGGTGCGCATGGCCATGGGCGCGGTGGCGATGGTGACCATGGCCGTCGTTCTCGTCGTGCGCCTGGGCAACGGTTCATCCCTGCTCTCGGTGGGGCTCTACGGTGCCGCCTTCGTCCTGAGCGGTGCCGTCATCGAGATGAGCCGTCGCGGACGCACCCGCCTGGGCATGGCCGTCCTGGTCACCGGTTTCGTCGGCGTGCTCGCCGCCGACTGGTGGCTGCGCGGCATCTGATCGGTCCCGCTCGCCCTGCTGGGCACGGGTGATCGACACCCCCGACGGGATGTGGGGGCACCGTCCGCCCCGGTACCCTGCCGGCGACGGAGTGCGACGATCATCGGACACCGGGGCACGTCACCGTGTGGTACGACACCGTGCGACGGGGTGGGGCCCCGGGCCGACGCGAGCGGAGAAGAAGGGGACGAGGCGATGACGGAGACCGAGGCCGAGATCGCGGCCCGCAAGGAGCGCGAGAAGGACGAGCTCTACGCGATGGACATCTCCGGCGCGGAGTGGGTGGGCTCGCCGGAGGGCCCGCAGGACGAGCGGGTGGAGATCGCCTACCTGGAGGGGGGAGCGGTCGCCATGCGCAACTCCGCCGACCCGGAGACGGTGCTGCGGTTCACGGCGGCCGAATGGGAAGCCTTCGTACTGGGTGCCCGTGACGGTGAGTTCGACATCGAATGAGAAGCGCATGAGAGTTGTGGGAGGCATCCTCCGCCCGCTCACCGCGGCCCGCCCCTGCGGGGGCGCGCCGGGCTCGTCGCCCCGTCCGCCGGGGGTGCTGCGGAGCCTCGGCCTGGTGGCCGTCGCCGCACTGACCGTCTCGTGCGGCGGTTCGGGCCACGGGGCGTCGGGCTCCGGGGAGGAGGCGTCCGGGGAGTGGCCGCTCGTGGCCGCGCCGGAGCCGCCCTCCGCACCGCAACCGGCGAACGCCCTGGTGTCCGCCGCCAACGAGGCGATGGCGGCGGCCGGGTTCCGGGCGCGCGGAGCCGCCGCCGGGTTCGACGGCGGCGAGCAGGAGATGCTGGTGGCGGCCGAGGGGACCGTGCACATCACCGTCACCGCCCCGGAGCTGGCCGAGCCGGGCCAGATGTTCTGCCGGGACGGGGTGATGTACACCTCCGTTTCCCTGCACGTCGCCCGGTTGCGGCAGGCGGGGGACTCGGTGACGGTGCCGGCCGAGCTGGCGGACCACTTCATCGGTTCACAGGTGGGCGGCGACTGCCGCGTGCTGTGGGAGATCCCCGCCGGCGCGACCCCCGACCCCCGATACGACCGGGCGGACGCCTCCCCGCCCACCAGGGCGTTCGTCGTGTCGGACGAGCAGGGCGAACCACTGGAGATCCACCACGTGGTGGCGGAGGGTGAACCGCTGCTGCTCCGGGTGGAACGTCCGGTGGACACGGCCTCCGGCCCGGCCGGCGACACCGAATTCCTGGACCACGGGGAGGCCGGTTCCCCGCCTTTGCCGGCCGACTCCGCCGTGGTGTCGGCGGAGGAGTTCCGCAGCCTGCTGGAAGGCATGTCAACTACTCGGCCGTAAACGACCGAGCTTGTTGACTCGGTTCGATGCGGCTCTGCTTATGCTCCCGACTGCCCCCTACGACAGGGCGCTGAATCACCGGCGCGCGACGCCTCCCGTACGCCCCCGGCCCCGTGCGCGACACCGGCGACGGGGGCCGGGAACGGGCGTGAGGTCGTCGCCCGGAGTCGATGTCCCCCGCGCGCCGGGACCTCCCGGGGTCCGGACGGTGTCCGTGGGGGGCGGTTCGGTGACGCGCCGCCGCGACGGGCCCGAAAGGGGGCTCCCCGACACGGACTTCGTCGAGCCCCGTCCCCGGGTGGGAGCCCCGGGACGGCCACCGGGGTCGGCGACCCGGCGCGGGGGGGGTGTCGTGACACACCGTCAGCCGGTAGGGCCATCCGCGTGACTGTCGGGTCGGCCTTGGGCCACGCACGAGTGGGGTACCCGGCCCCGGCGTGAACCCGGGGCGGGCCGGAGCCCCGCCCTCTCTCCGCGTCCTCCCTCCCCATCAACGCCCCTCGCGGCGTTCCCCATCGGAGCCGGAATCCGGAGACGCATTCACGCATGCGCGAAGACCGACCGCACCGACACGAATCCGAAGCGTCGACCTCCGTCCGGTTGAACCACACCGTCGTCCACGCCACGGACCGACGGTTGTCCGCCGAATTCATCGCCACGATCCTCGGCCCGGGGGTCGGCGCCCCCTTCGGACCCTTCATCCCGGTCGACCTCGGCCACGGAGTGGCCCTCGACCACCACGAGAAGCGCGACGAGCCCATCCGGTCGCACCACTACGCGTTCCTGGTGCCCAACGATCGGTTCGATCTCATGATCGCCCGTCCGGAGGAGATCGGGGTGACCCACTACGCCGATCCCCACGACACGGAGCCCGGCCGGATCAACCATCTCTTCGACGGTCGGGGCGCCTGCTTCGACGACCCGGACGGCCACAACACGGAGATCCCGACCCGGCCGTACGTCCGGCCGTAGCGGGGCATCGAACAGGGGCGCGGGCTCCGGGTCCCGCGCCCCTCCGGGCCCCTTCACGAAGACTCGGCGGGCGCGCGCTCCGGCAGGACGCCCCGGCCCGGTGTCCGCCCCCGTCCGTCAC
>NZ_VKHT01000516.1 GCF_014141535.1 Streptomyces alkaliphilus
CGCCATCCTCGCCCGCTGGGCCCTCACCGCCCACCCCACCGCCGAACGCGAGGACGAAGACCTCTTCCGCCGCCTCGAAGCCGGCGAGGACATCGGCGCCGTCACCACCGACGACGACGCCCGGGGAGCCGCGTGAGCCGCTACCGCATCGTCTACGCACCACCCGCCGACGACGCCCGCAAAAAGATGCCCACCGGGCTCAAGGCCCGCTTCGACGCCGCCATGCGGGACTTGGCCACCGACCCCTACGCCCACGGCTCCACACCCCTCGACGGCCAGGAAGACCGCCGTGAAGCCGTCGCCGCCGGAGTCGTCGTGCGCTACTACGTCGCCCGCGCCGTGCTGACCGTCACCGTCGTGCGCATCGTCTACATCTGAGCCAGCCGAGAAGGAACCACATCCGCACATGGCCACCGACCAGGAGCCGTGGAGCAGCGAGGAAGACCGGCCCACCTCCGGCGCCTGGAGCATACCCGGAGCACCGACGGCACGGCCCTACGACCCCGGCCGGGAGGTGGAGCGCCCGGGCAGCGAGGTGAACTTCCCGCCCATCGACAACGGCTTGGACTATCTGCTCAGTGTCACCGAGCACTTGGCCGCCGGCGAGGAGAGTGTCAGCGCCCGGGATCTGAAGTACGCCGTGCTGCACCTCCAGGCTGCCGCCGAAGTACTCCTCAAGTACCGACTCCAGCTCGAACACTGGACCCTGGTCTTCAAGAACCCCGGAACCGCCCGCCGCGCCGAGCTGGACGACGGCAGTCTCCCCAGCTGCACCACCAAGGAGGCGCTGGAGCGACTGCGTCACATCGTCGGCATCTCCATCACCGACAAAGAGACCAAGCTGCTCCAGGACCTGGCGGAGACCCGGAACAAGCTCCAGCACCACGGCCTCACCGCCAAGGCACGGGCCGTCGAAGCCCGCACCTGCCACGTCCTGGACTTCCTCGTCCGCTTCCTCGCCGAGCACCTCATTCCAGGGCTCAGTCGGGAGGAACGCGAGCGCATTGAGATCGACATGGAACGCATCCGCGGTGGCCTCACCCTGATCCAGGGCTTCGTCACCCAACGCCGCAAGCGGCTACGGGGAGAGCTGGAACCGCTCAAAACCATCACGGTGCGCTGCCCCCACTGCACCGAATGGGCACTGGTGCTGGAGAGAGAAGAAAGCACCTGCCGTTTTTGCACCCAGCTGTGGGAGTGGGACGTTCTCAAAAACACCTACAGCTCGACGGTGGACCCCGCCCTGGTCACCGGCGGGGCGGAGGTCCCCTTTCCCTGCCCCGACTGCAACAGGGACTCGTTGGTGATGGCCATCACCGCAGGCGACCCCACCAACGTGGTCTGCCTCTGTTTCCACTGCCCGCGGCCCTTCCCCGACATCAGGGACTGCCGCGGCTGCGGCTCGATGCTGGGAGCCGGCGAGGATCCGCTGCTCTGTTCCTCTTGCGGCGCGGCAGGTCTCTCCTTCTGAGCGTCGAAGACAGGTTTCCCGAGCCGCGCCCATGCAAAAGGCTCGGACCACCGCAATCGCGGTGCTCCGGGCCTCCCCGCCCCGGGGGTCAGGTGTGGGACTGCTCGACTTCCGCGTCTGGGGTGCCCACCCGGCCGACCAGTAGCTCTGTCACGGCCAGTAGATCGGGGGGTGAGAGGTGTGTGACCAGTGCCTCGACCACCTGCTGGGGCGAGGCACGGGGCACGAGGATGTGCTCCGCATCGGTTCCCGAACCGTTAACGCCGTTAATGGTCCCCGAGGGCGAAGGCCTGCTCCCTGCGCCCTCACCCTCCCCGAGCCGATCGGCCCAGGCCGGCGAGGAGACAGGAGCCCCCGAGGCATTAACGCCGTTAACGCTTTCCGCCTCCGGAGCATCCGGCTCCGTGTGGCGCGACCGCTGGCGAGGCGGCTTCACCGAGTTCAGAGCCTTCTCCGCCTCCGCGGCCTGCTCCTCCTTCGGCAACCGCCCGATCCGACGGGCCGGCTCGACCTTCAACTCCCCGGACTCGACCTTCTCCTGCAACTCCGGGGTCAGCTCGAGAAGTGCCAGGCGCTGCGATACCCACGCGGCTGTCTTCCCCAACCGCTGCGCGACCTTCGCCTGTGACCCGTGAACCCCGGCGAGTTCCCGAATCGCCTGAGCCTGTTCCAACGGCGGCACATCGACCCGATGGATGTTCGCGATCAGAGCGGACTCCAGGATGTCCGTGGAACTGGCCGCCAGCTCATCGTTGACGTCGATCCTCAGCTCCGCCAACTCCGCCGCGCGGGCAGCGGCCAGACGCCGGTTACCGTCGACGACGACGTACTCGGGTTCCCCGATCTCCCCCTCCCGACCGGGATGAGCCCGGAGGAACGCCTCGCGCCTGACTACCGTGACCGGCTGGATCTGCCCCTTGGCACGTAGAGACGACGCGGTCTCCTCGATGTCGGTCAGCTCACTCCGCGGATTGAACGGGTTGTGCGCCAGCAGCCGGAGCTCCACCGCCGCAGGAGGACGCTTGCCCTCCCCCTTCATGATCTGCTGACGGGTCCGGACACGACGAGGCACCGGCTTCTCGCCGCCCTCCTCGTCCTCCATGCTGAAACCGCGGGTGACCCGACGGGCAGGGGGTGTCATACGGCCAGCTCCTTCGCCAGATCACGCATCGCCTGCGCGTGCTCACTGTCGGGGGCGTACTCCAGGAGCGGGATCTCCCCGTCCGCGGCCTCCCGACCTTCCTTCAAATCACCGATCACGGCCAACACCGGCGGAGAACTGCTCTTCTCCCACTGATCCTTGTTCTCCTTCACGAGCTTGCCGCGCCGACTGTCGTAGGCGTTCACGATCAACCCGAGGTGATCCACCCGGATCCGGCCCTTCGCGCTCAGATCCTCTATCTGGACCTCAACAGCCGGAACGCCCGATGCGATGCCTTGTTCGCCCACACCGGCGTTATCACCCCCGAGCGGTCGGCGAGTTCACCGTCCCGACGCCGCACGTAGTACAGGGCCGTGTCCATGTTCAGCCCCAGACTGGGCGGACCGTCGATGATGATGACGTCGTAGCCGCTCTCCAACGGCTCCAGAGCGCGCTCGAGGGCCGCTTCGCTGAAGCTCACCTTGGACACCCCCGGCCAGCACCGACCCCACACCGGCCACCACGGCGCCGGCGGGAACATCGAACGGTGGCGGGGGCGGTGAGCCGGGTGCGACGGGCGCCGGGTGACCGCTCAGCTCGCTCGCGGACCCGGCCCGGAAGGGTTTCCCGCACCACCCCCGAGGTGGACATCCCCCATCCGCAGCGCGACTGCGGATCCGTGGGCGGCACGGATGGTGGCATTGCCCCCGATCGCCTGGCCCCCGTCGGAGGCCGTCACCCCACCACCACCGGGCCCGAGGACTTCCAGCGCCTGTAGCAGTTCGTCGGCGAAGGCGGGGTCGCGTTCCAGGAGGTCCTCGAGGGAGTCGACCAGGCGCCGCCGGGTCCGCTCACTGGGCTCTTCCATTCCTCGTTCGGCTTCCTCACCGGCGCGTTCCAACGCCGGATCCCCGCCCAACCGACCCGCAACCGGGCCGCCGATGCGGTCCAGGCCGGCGTCGACACGGGCATCGACGGCTTCTCCGGCGCGTTCCGCACCGCGTGCGGCGACCCGTGCGGTCAGCCACGCGAAGACGTACCCCACCAC
>NZ_VKHT01000517.1 GCF_014141535.1 Streptomyces alkaliphilus
CCAGCGCGCGCTCCTGGTACGACGGGGAGGGAATCTCCAGCATCGCCCGAAGCAGTCCTGCCGCATACGTCTCGGTCACATTTCCCGATGGAGTGAAAGCCCAGTTCATCGCCGCATCCGATCCAGTAGATGACCCACGATGTGATCCGCGACATCCACCCGGGAGGCAAGCGCGGACTGGAAACCGGTGAACTCGACCCGATGATTGACCTCCAGGACCAACAGCCGGCCATCCCGGTCCTCGATCAGATCGACACCGGCGATATCGGCGCCGACGGCAGCGGCCGCGTCGACAGAGAGCTTGTCGATCTCCGGGGTCACCTCGCACGGCCGGGCCTGCCCACCGAGTGCCACGTTCGTACGCAAGGACTCACCCGTCCGGTACACAGCCCCCAGTACCTGACCACCGACCACGATCACCCTGATGTCCCGACCGGGCTTGTCGATCAGCTCCTGCACATATCCGAGATGAGACTGCGGCCCGGGCAACGCGGCAACGTACTCGAGTACGCCCTCCGCAGCAGCCCGGTCAGCCAGACGAACCACCAGTCGGCCCCACGAACCGACCAGCGGCTTGATCAGAGCCGGATACCCGATCGAATCCAGAGCGGCCAGCGCGGCCTGCGGAGTGAGAGCGAGCGCAGTACGCGGTGTCGCCACCCCCGCCGCCTCCAAGGCCACGGTGGAACGCCATTTGTCACCGCACACCTCGGTCGCATCCGCGCTGTTGACCACGTCGACTCCCGCCGCGGTGAGACAGCGGGCCGCGTACACCGCGCGGACCTGACCGATTTCCCGGTTCAACGCGAGGCCCCGGGGCAAGCCACGCCCACCGGCCACAAACCACTGACGCCGCGTATCCACGTGCTCGAAACGGATCCCGCGTCGGTCGAATGCGTCGAACAGCCTCTTCTCGTCCGCACCGACCCTGCTCGCAAGCACCGTGATTCCGCAGCCACCCGGGCGCTCTGGTGTCGCTGACACGTGACCTCCGTACTAGGACCACTGACCAACCCCGGACGGCACAACCGACCCGCCGCACGGAAAAGAGGCTACGAGCACATCGCCCACCGGGCGTCCGCGACAAGTTCAATCACCGGGACACACCCCACTGACCCACCCCCGTACGGCTACAAGCTCCGATTACGGCTCTGTACCGGGTACGGTCCTTCGCGAGGCATGGGGAGACCCGGTTCCGGCACAGGACGGACTCGACGGGAGGACGCTCCCCCACGGTGACTCCCTGATGGGCGGGGAGAGCGGATCAAGACCATGCGCGGGGTGCGCCCCGTTCCGGCGCCCGGCCCTTCGTTCGACGCGCGAGGTCTACCGTGACACCGTCGCCGAGCTGCTCCCCGGCGAGGAGCGGTTGGTCGTCCTGGACACCGATACCGGGCTCTTCGGCACGGTGGACCCCTGTGCCGGTACCGGTACCGGACGCCATGTGAACATCGGGATCGCCGAGCACACCCTGATGGGCGCTGCCTCCGGAATCGCCCGCGAGGGAGGTGTCCCGCCGGCGCACACCATGGCGGCGTTCGCCTCCTCCCGCGCGGTGGAGGCCGTGAAGCCCGACATCGCGCTGGACAACCTTCCGGTGCTGATCGCCGCCACCCACTCGGGAGTGTCCGCCGGTCACCTCGGCCCCACGCACCACGCGCTGGAGGACCCGGCGGCGATGCGGACGCTGCCGAACATGACCGTGGTGGTGCCGGGTGACGGCCCACAGACGGCCGAACTCCTTCGTCGGGCCATCGCGTTGGGCACGCCGGTGTACTTCCGACTCGGTCGGGGAGCCACTCCCGACCTGCCGTCCGACGCACCGACCCGATCGGGCCGGACCCGGGTACCGCGCGAGGGCACCGATCTCACCGCGGCCGCCTGCGGCCCGTACCCCGCCCCGGCCGCGCTGGAGGCCACCCACCGCCCGGGGTTGATCCCGGGGTGGGCCGGCCTCGGCGGGGGCCGGGCGCACGGACCCGCCCCCGTCGCCGGCGCGAACCGGCGACGGGGGCGGGCGTACGGGGGCGAATGTCCGTGCCACAGGGAGCATCACGGGCACCGCCCCCGGGGCGAACCGCGTCAGGCCGTGTCGCGGACCCGACCACACCGTGGCACTCCGACCTCAAGGGCCTCTCGGACGCGACTCGATCCCGTTACGGGCGGGACGCCCTGCCCGCTCCTCCCGGGCCGCGCGCGGCCAGGCGGTCGTCCGGAAGCAGCAGGGCCAGCACCAGCGCCGCCAGAAGGAGGGGGCAGGCCGCCAGGAAGGCGGAGGACAGCGCCTCGCCGTACACCTCGGCCACCGCGGCGGTCTCCCGGGCGCCGAGTCCGGACACCTCACCGGGGGAGAGGTGTCCGGAGAGGACCCGGTCCGCGAGTTCCGACGGCAGACGGTGGGCCGCCTCGGCGGTGATCCGCGCGTTGACCAGGGCGCCGAGCACGGCGACGCCGAAGGCGACCCCCAGGTTGCGGGCCAGCCCGACGGTCGAGGTGCTCACCCCCATGTGTCGCCGTGGGGCGGCGTTCTGCGCGATCACCGTGGTGACCTGGGAGGACATGCCGACGCCGATGCCCAGCACGGTCAGCAGCAGACCGATGACCGGCAGGCCGGTGTCCGGGGAGGTGAGGGCCAGTGCCCCGGTCGCGACGAGGGCCAGGGCGGTGCCGGTCACCGGAAACCACTTGTACCGACCGGACCTGCCGATGGACCGGCCGACCAGCATGGTGGCCAGGGCCATCCCGGCCATGGCCGGGAGGAACAGCAGTCCCGTGCCGGTGGGGCCGACCCCTGCGGCCATCTGGAGGAACAGCGGAACGAAGCTCACGCAGCCGAAGAAGGCGAAGCTGACGGCGAAGGCGACGGTGACCGCGATGGCGAAGGACCGCCCGGAGAAGAGGTCCAGGGGAACCGCGGGGTCGGATGCGCGTCGTTCGACGCGCAACCACAGCAGAAGCGCCAGGGCTGCGGTGATCGCGAGCGGCAGGACCGCGGGGTGGGTCCAGCCGTGGCGGCCGGCCAGGTCGGTCAACAGGACCAGGCAGCAGATCAGGCCGGTCAGCAGGGCGAGGCCGGGAAGGTCGAAGGGCGGGCGGGAGTCCGCCCGGGGCTTGGCGGGCAGCAGGAGTCGGAGGCCGATGAAGGCCACGATGCCGATCGGAACGTTGACGTAGAAGATCCACTGCCAACCGAGGAGGTCGGTCAGCAGGCCGCCGACCGGTGGACCCGACAGGTTGGCGATGATCATGACGCCGGCGAACCAACCCTGGTAGTGGGCCCGCCGGCGGGGGGGCAGGAGATCGCCGAGCACGGCGAAGGCCCCGACCTGGAGGCCCCCTCCCCCCAGCCCCTGGAGCGCCCGGAAGGCGATCAGTTGTTCCATCGAGGTGGCCATGCCGCAGGCCACCGATCCGAGGACGAACAGGGCGATGGCGGCCAGGTAGACGTTCCGCCTCCCCAAAAGATCCCCAAGCTTCCCGTAGACGGGCATGGCCATGGCGAAAGTGAGCATGTAGGCGGTGAACGTCCAGCTGTACAGGTGCATGGCGCCCAGGTCCGCGGCCAGGCTCGGGCCGGCGGTCGCCACGATCGACTGGTCCAGCATGGACATGGCGCTGGTCAGGAGCAGGGCGCCGAGGAGCAGGGGGAAGCGC
>NZ_VKHT01000518.1 GCF_014141535.1 Streptomyces alkaliphilus
GGGCACGAACGCGCCGGCGCCCGGTCGCGCCCCGCCGGGGGGTGCGACCGGGCGCCGGGAGGAACCGGACCGGGGACCGGCTCAGAAGGTGGGCACGCTCGCCTCACCGGTCGGCAGCAGCCGCCGACCCAGCACCCGCTCGGAGACGCCCGTGCGGTCCAGGTAGGGGGTGATGCCGCCCAGGTGGAAGGGCCAGCCCGCGCCGGTGATCAGGCACAGGTCGATGTCCTGCGCCTCGGCCACCACGCCCTCGTCGAGCATCAGCCCGATCTCCTCGGCGATGGCGTTCAGCGCCCGCTCGCGAACCTGCTCCTCGGTCAGCACGGTGTCACCGGTCTCGAAGAGCGCCATCACCTCCGGGTCCAGCTCCGGGGTGCCGGAGTCGTGCCGGTAGAAGGCCCGCTTCCCGGCCTTCACCACCCGGTCCAGGTTCGGGGAGACCCCGAACCGCTCCGGGAAGGCGTCGTGCAGGGTGCCCGCCACGTGGTGCGCCACCGCAGGGCCGACCAGCTCCAGCAGCTGGATCGGGGACATCGGCAGCCCCAGCGGGGCCAGGGCGCGGTCGGCGGTCTCCGCCGGGGTGCCCTCGTCGATCGCGCCGAGCACCTCGCCCATGAAGCGGGTCAGGACGCGGTTGACCACGAACGCCGGGGCGTCCTTGACCAGCACGGCCGTCTTCTTCAACTGCTTGGCCACCGCGAAGGCGGTCGCCAGGGAGGCGTCGTCGGTCCTCTCGGCCCGCACGATCTCCAGCAGCGGCAGCACGGCCACCGGGTTGAAGAAGTGGAAGCCGACCACCCGCTCGGGGTGCTTGAGCTGCGAGGCCATCTCGCTCACCGACAGCGAGCTGGTGTTGGTGGCCAGCACGGCGTGCTCGGGCACGACCGCCTCCAGCTCCGCGAACACCTGCTGCTTGACGCCCATCTCCTCGAAGACGGCCTCGATGACGAAGTCGGCGTCGGAGAAGGCGGCGGCCTTGTCCAGCTCGCCGGTCACCAGGCCCTTGAGGCGGTTGGCGCCGTCCTTGTCGAGCCGGCCCTTCAGGTGCAGCATGTCGATCTGCTCGTGCACCCAGCCCACGCCCTTGTCGACCCGCTCGCGGTCGATGTCGGTGAGCACCACCGGCACCCGCAGGCGGCGGGCGAACAGCAGCGCCAGCTGGGAGGCCATCAGGCCCGCGCCGACGATGCCGACCTTGGTGACCGGCCGCGCCAGCGACTTGTCCGGGGCGCCGACGGGCCGCTTGGCACGCCGCTGCACCAGGTTGAAGGAGTAGATGCCGCTGCGCAGCTCCTCGCCCATGATGAGGTCGGCCAGCGCCTCGTCCTCGGCGGCGAAGGCGGCCCGCAGGTCGCCGGACTTCGCCGCGGAGATGATGTCCAGCGCCCGGTAGGCGGCCGGGGCGGCGCCGTGCACCTTGGAGTCGGCGAACTCCCGACCCCGCTGCACGGCCGCATCCCACGCCTCGCCGCGGTCGATCGCGGGCCGCTCGACCTCCAGCTCGCCGCGCAGCACCGCGGAGGTCCAGATCAGCGACTGCTCCAGGAAGTCCGCGGCGTCGAAGATCGCGTCGGCGATGCCCAGCTCGTGGACCTGCGGGCCCTTGAGCATGCGGTTCTGGTTGAGCGCGTTCTCGATGATCACCCGCACCGCGCGCTCGGCGCCGATCAGGTTCGGCAGCAGCCCGCAGCCGCCCCAGCCGGGCACCAGACCGAGGAAGACCTCGGGCAGCGCGAAGGCCGGCAGCTGCCGGGTGACGGTCCGGTAGGTGCAGTGCAGGCCGACCTCGACACCGCCACCCATCGCCGCGCCGTTGTAGTAGGCGAAGCTGGGCACGCCCAGCGAGGAGAAGCGCTTGAACACCTCGTGTCCGCCGCGGCCGATGGCCAGCGCCTGCTCGCGCTCGCGCAGCAGGGCCACGCCCTTGAGGTCGGCGCCCACGGCGAAGATGAACGGCTTGCCGGTCAGGCCGACGCCGACGATCTCACCGCGCCGCGCCTCCTCCTCGACGACGTCCAGCGCCTCGTTCAGGTTGGCCAGCGACTGCGGGCCGAAGGTGGTCGGCTTGGTGTGGTCCAGGCCGTTGTCCACGGTGATCAGGGCGAACCGCCCCGCCCCCTGCGGCAGGTCCAGGTGCCGGACGTGCGCGGAGGTCACGACCTCGTCGGGGAACAGCTCGGCCGCTCCCTTGAGAAGTTCGGCGGTGTTGCTCACTTGCCCTCCCAGTGGGGGTTCTCCCAGATGACGGTCCCGCCCATGCCGAAGCCGACACACATCGTGGTCAGGCCGTAGCGCACGTGCGGCTGCTCCTCGAACTGCCGGGCCAGCTGGGTCATCAGCCGCACGCCGGAGGAGGCCAGCGGGTGACCGAAGGCGATCGCGCCGCCGTACCGGTTGACCCGCGGGTCGTCGTCGGCGATGCCGTAGTGGTCCAGCAGGGCCAGCACCTGGACGGCGAAGGCCTCGTTGATCTCCAGCAGGCCGATGTCCTCCATCGACAGGCCGGCCTTGGCCAGCGCCTTCTCGGTGGCGGGCACGGGGCCGACGCCCATCACCTCCGGCGCCACGCCCGCGAAGGCGTAGGAGACCAGCCGCATGGCCACCGGCAGGCCCAGCTCGCGGGCCACGTCCTCGGCGGCCAGCAGCGAGGCGGTCGCGCCGTCGTTCAGGCCCGCCGCGTTACCGGCGGTGACCCGACCGTGCGGACGGAACGGGGTCTTCAGGCCGGCCAGCTGTTCCAGGGTGGTGCCCGGACGCATCGGCTCGTCGGCGGAGGCCAGGCCCCAACCGGTCTCGCCGGCCTCGGGGTTGGTGCGCCGGATGGAGATCGGCACCAGGTCGCGCTGGATCTTCCCGTCGGCGTACGCCTTGGCGGCCCTCTCCTGGCTGCGCACGGCGTACTCGTCGGCGCGCGCCTTGGTCAGGTGCGGGAAGCGGTCGTGCAGGTTCTCGGCGGTCATCCCCATGAACATGGCGGACTCGTCCACCAGCTTCTCGGAGACGAAGCGCGGGTTGGGGTCCACGCCCTCGCCCATCGGGTGGCGGCCCATGTGCTCCACGCCGCCCGCCACGACCACGTCGTAGGCGCCGAAGGCGATCGAACCGGCGGTGGTGGTCACGGCGGTCATCGCGCCCGCGCACATACGGTCGATGGCGTACCCGGGGACGGTGCTCGGCAGTCCGGCGAGCAGCGCGGCGGTGCGGCCGATGGTCAGGCCCTGGTCGCCGATCTGGGTGGTCGCGGCGATCGCCACCTCGTCGACCCGCTCCGGCGGCAGGTCGGGGTTGCGGCGCAGCAGCTCACGGATGCACTTGACGACCAGGTCGTCCGCGCGGGTCTCGTGGTACATCCCCTTGGGGCCCGCTTTTCCGAACGGGGTGCGGACGCCGTCGACGAAGACGACGTCCCTGACGGTACGAGGCACGATGGCTCTCCTCCAGGTGCGGTGCGCGGCGTGCGCCGGGGCCCGGCGCGGCCCGGTGGCACGGCGCCCCGGCAGCGTCCCGGGAGCCGCGGTGATCCTCCGGACTTGCAATCCGACACCCATGCTACTAGCCGGTAACCAAGAGGCAAGAGGCGACTCCCGGCACGCCGACCCGGGACGCGACTCACACCCCGCGGTGGGGGAGCAGTGGGGGAGGGG
>NZ_VKHT01000519.1 GCF_014141535.1 Streptomyces alkaliphilus
GCCCCCACGGGTACACCGCCCGGCGTGCCGACCGGGGGAGAGACCCCCGGGCCGGCGACCCGGCCCGCGTACCCCGGCCACCCGGAGGCATGAGATGTCATCCGCTTCACCGGAATCGCGCGGACGACACGACCCGCCCGGGGTCGAGTCACACGAGGAGGAAGCCTCGGTGGGGGAACTGCTCTCCGCGGTGACCTCGGACGTGCAGACGCTGTTCCGCCAGGAAATCGAGTTGGCCAAGACCGAGGTGCGGGAGGAGGCCGTCAAGGCGGGCAAGGCCGCCGGCATGTTCGCCGGTGCGGGATTCGCCGGCTGGATGGTGGCGATCTTCCTCTCCTTGGCCGCCGTCCTGGGGTTGGCCGATGTGATGGACGCCGGTTGGGCGGCACTGATCGTCACCGCCGTCTGGGCGGTGATCGGCGGTGTGCTGTTCATACTGGGCCGCTCTCGCATGCGGGAGGTTTCCCCCAAGCCGGAGAGGACCGTTGAAACGCTGAAGGAGGACGCACAATGGGCACGTCACCCGACCGGATGAAGGACGATATCGATGTCACCCGGGAACGCCTGAGCGAGAACGTGGACCGTCTGGCGGACCGGGCCAGTCCGCGAGCGGCGGTGCGCCGACGGGGTCGGCGCGTACGGGGGGCCGTGCACGACCTGCGGGACCGTGTGATGGGCACGGCCTCGGACTCCACCGACTCCGCCCGGGACCGCGTCCATCAGGCCGCCGGTTCGGCGCGGGAGGGCGCGGAGCACAGCGCGGCGGAGGCCCGCAAGGTGGCGGGACAGGCCGGCGAGGCGCTGGAGCAGGCTCCCGGTGCCGCGGTTCGACACACACGGGGCAACCCGCTGGCCGCCGGGGTGATCGCCTTCGGCGCGGGGCTGCTGGTCTCCTCCCTGCTGCCGCCCTCGCGGGTGGAGCAGCAGATGGTCTCGGAGGTCTCCGACCGGGCCGAGGGCTTGGTCGAACCGGTTCGGGAAGCCGCCATGGAGTCCGCGCAGCGGTTGAAGGACGAGGCCGGGGAGATAGGCCGCCACGCCGGTGAGGAGTTGAAGGAGAGCGCCGGCCGGGCAGCCGGAACGGTCCGGGAAGAGGCTCGTGGCCAGGCCGGTGAGGTCACCGACCGGGCACGGGATTCCGCCCGACAGGTGTCGGATGACGCTCGCGGGCAATCCGACTCCGTGTAATTCCCCGGAGCGGACCGACCGGGTTCCGCCGCCGCCGAGCCGACGTGGTCGGCGCGGGGCGGCGGGGCCCGGCCCGTCGGGCTCCGGATCGGGTTCCGGGCCCTTGCGGGGCTCACCGGAAGAGGTGGCGACATGGCACGGCGATACGTGGGGCGCAAAGCGGAGACCGGGCGGGAGACCGCGGCGGACGAGCACGGCGGAACGGCGGAAGGGGGAACCCCCGGGAACCGGCGGGCGGAAACCACCGAAGGGCCCACCGCCGAACCGGAACGGGGCCGCCCCCCGGAGGGCCCCCGGGGCGAGCAACCGCCGGAGAGCCCGACCGATCTCTCCAAGCGCTCCTGGAAGAACGTCTTCAAGCGCACCGCCAAGGAGTTCAAGGAGGACGGCCTGATCGACTGGGCCGCCTCGCTCACCTACTACGGCATCCTGTCGATCTTCCCGGCGTTGCTGGCCCTGATCTCGATCGCGGGGTTGATGGGTACCAACGCCGTCCAGACCCTGATCGACAATGTGGGGCAGCTGGCCCCGGGGCCGGTGCGTGACCTGTTGACCAGCATGCTGGAGCAGTTGGACGGAGCGGCCGCCGGCGCGGGCTTCGCCCTGATCGCGGGTCTGGCGGTCGCCTTGTGGTCCGCCTCCGCGTACATCGCCGCGTTCATGCGGGCCTCCAACGCGGTCTACGACATCGGTGAGGGACGTCCCATCTGGAAGACCCTGCCGGTCCGGGTCGGGATCACCATCGTGGTGGTGGTGGTGTTGGTCCTGATCGCGGTCGGCGTGGTCTTCACCGGCACGATGGCACAGCGGGCGGGTGACGTACTGGGGCTGGGCGAGACCGCGGTGCAGGTGTGGGACATCGCCAAGTGGCCGGTGATGGTTCTGCTGTTCAGCATGGTGATCGCGCTGCTGTACTGGGCCTCCCCGAACGTCAAGCACGGTTTCCGCTGGGTCAGCTTCGGCAGTGTGTTGGCGGTGCTGATCTGGATCCTGGCCTCGCTGGGCTTCGCGGCCTACGTGGCGAATTTCGGAAACTACAACCAGACCTACGGCAGTCTGGCGGGTGTGATCATCTTCCTGATCTGGATGTGGATCTCGAACATCGCGATCCTGCTGGGGCTGGAGGTCAACGCGGAACTCGAGCGCTCCCGCGCGATCGCCAACGGCTACCCGCCGGAGACCGAGCCGTATGTGGAACCCCGGGACACGCGCAAGCTCTGACCACCATCCGGAGCGGGCCCGGCCGCACGGGTGGCGGGAGGGGTGACGGCCTCGACGTCACCCCTCCGGTCGTTTCGGGGCGACGGACCCCGAAATCGAGGGATTGACCTTTTCACAGGTTTTCGGATGCTTTGCACAGGTTAGGCGCTCTGTAGGCAGCTGAAGGAGGAGAACAGTGATCACTCGAGAGCAGATCCCGGCCGTACTGGACCACCCGGTTCACGACCGCGAGGGCAAGAAGATCGGTGACGCCAAGCACGTCTTCCTCGATGACGCCACCGGGCGCCCCGAGTGGGTCAGCGTCAAGACCGGACTCTTCGGGACCAACGAGTCGTTCATCCCGATACACGAGGCCACCCTCGTCGAGGACCACCTGGAGGTCCCCTACGACAAGGACATGGTCAAGGACGCCCCGAACGTGGACGTGGACTCCGGCGGGCACCTCTCCGAGCAGGAGGAACACCGACTCTACGAGCACTACGGCATCGACTGGGACGCCGCTTGGCAGGACGCCAATGCTCCGGGGACCGGCGGCTGGGCTCGCTCCGACCGGGAACAGCGCACCGGAACCGAGATGGGGGCGGACACCGGCGGTTGGGAAGGCACCGAACCGAGGATCGACGCCGGCATCGGCACCGGTACCGAGGGTCGGGCCGCCCAGGAACCGCCCACCGCCGAGGCTCCGCCCGGCTACCGGGGCCCCGGAGCCGACGACGCCATGACCCGCTCCGAGGAACGCATGCACGTCGGGAAGGAGCGGCAGGAGACCGGTCGCGCACGTCTGCGGAAGTACGTCGTCACCGAGGAGGAGCAGCGGACCGTTCCGGTCAGGCGGGAGGAGGTGCGCGTCGAGCGCGAGCCGATCACCGAGGCCAACCGGGACTCCGCGGTCTCGGGCCCCGAGATCACCGAGTCCGAGCACGAGGTGACGCTGCACGAGGAACGGCCCGTGGTCGAGACCCGCGCCGAACCGGTGGAGCGAGTGCGGCTGTCCACCGAGGAGCACACCGAGGAGGAGTCGGTGCGGGGCGAGGTGCGCAAGGAACGCATCGAGGCCGACACCCCCGATGAGCCCGGTCGAGGGGACCGGCGCTCCTGAACCATGCCCACGGACCCCGGGCCCGTCCGGGGTCCGGCTCCGCCCCGGGAAGGCTCCGCCCCACCCGGGGCGGAGCCTTCTCACGACGGGGGCCTCCCCGCACGGGTCCACGCACCGGGCCTCACCCCCCGGC
>NZ_VKHT01000052.1 GCF_014141535.1 Streptomyces alkaliphilus
AAGAGACAGACACCCCGGTGCCCGCCACCTCCCCCACAGGTGGCGGGCACCGCCGTGCGTGGGGGGCTCGTCGGCTTCCGGCGGCGAACTCCTTGCCGCCCGACGTACGATGGCCGCCCGGATTTCAGCAACACTCCGGGGTTTCGTGCACAACCGGAGGTCCGCTGAAAAACCGCCGCTTGTTTGGGCGTCTCGACGCTGCCCGACCTGGACCTTCACAATGGGGTCCTCATCGCCCCTGTGAGGGGTACCAACGGGAGCCCGAGCGGGGGTAGCGCCCCGGAACGCAAAGAGTCCTCATCGCCCCTGTGAGGGGTACCAACCCGTAGTACAGGGCCACGTGGTAGATGTAGCCGCCGCGTCCTCATCGCCCCTGTGAGGGGTACCAACGCTCACTCCCCGCCCACGCGCAGGGCCACGGCCCGGGTCCTCATCGCCCCTGTGAGGGGTACCAACCGGAGCTGGAGCGACTGGAAGCCGAGTGGGGCGGCCTGTCCTCATCGCCCCTGTGAGGGGTACCAACAGGGGACGGACCCAGCGTTCGGCGGTGCGTCCCAGGCGTCCTCATCGCCCCTGTGAGGGGTACCAACGCAGGCAGGGTGCGGGCATGGGCCCGGCCCGTCACGGGTCCTCATCGCCCCGGTGAGGGGTACCAACGTTGGCACGACACCCTCGATCAGGCCCTGGCGGAACAGGTCCTCATCGCCCCTGTGAGGGGTACCAACACGACGGCGGCCGCCGTGGTCTGGTCGGCCAGGGTGGTCCTCATCGCCCCTGTGAGGGGTACCAACGAGGAATTTCCCTCCGCTTGCTTGGACCTTCTTGCCGTCCTCATCGCCCCTGTGAGGGGTACCAACACGGTGTTCACCGGTCACCTCGCTGCCCGGTCTCGCGGGTCCTCATCGCCCCTGTGAGGGGTACCAACGGGAGCCCCAGACCCGGGGCGGTGTGCTGCGCGGCGGTCCTCATCGCCCCTGTGAGGGGTACCAACGCCGCAATGTGCTGCGGGGTGAGGGTCTGCCGCTGGAGTCCTCATCGCCCCTGTGAGGGGTACCAACGCCGCAATGTGCTGCGGGGTGAGGGTCTGCCGCTGGAGTCCTCATCGCCCCTGTGAGGGGTACCAACATGCGCGCTTCCATGTGGCTTCTCCTCTTGGGTTCGGGTCCTCATCGCCCCTGTGAGGGGTACCAACCACTCGTGGCGGCGGCGGAAGAGTCCCATCACGCGTCCTCATCGCCCCTGTGAGGGGTATCAACACGGTGTTGAGGCCGTTGTACTCACTGATGCCCGTCGTCCTCATCACCCCTGTGAGGGGTTAAGCATCCGGCGGACCCCTCGGGCTGGCTTCGGTGGTTCTTGCGGGCCCACCGCAGGGGGAGAGCCCGCTACCGGGCCGTCCTTGTTGGTCTGTTCTCGCTCTGGAGCACGTCGCGAAACCCTCACACCGGGCGCCGAGGTACTTCCCAGCACGATGTCGGGCCGCGATGCCCTGGGCTGATGTGCCGAGTTCGGGCGCTGAGCGGCGGTACGTCCGGGAAGTTCTCCCATGCCTTTCTGACCGAGGGCCACCTTCCGTGCGCGCATTGTCAGACCCTCCTGGCAGTCTTCGGCATGCGTGGGTTCCGGGGGAGAAGCGGAGCCCGTCTGGAGGGAGGTGCGCGGTGGTCGGACGATCATCGGTGCATGGGGCAGGGAACCGATTTCCCAACTTCCGCCCACATCACATGACATCAGATGCTTTGATGTGCGGGCCGCGAGGGTGCCGAGTCCGGGCCCTCACATCTTTGGGGGGTGATCTGCGGTGCGATTGACGCTGTCCGTGACCACGACGGCGGGGGTGATTCCCTGGTCGGAGGTGTTGGCGCCGGGCCGCTCGCTCGTCTATGACGTGCTCGGTCGACAGGCCGCCGACCTCGGCGCCCGCCTGCACGATGGCGGTTGGGGCCCTCACCGGATGGTCCCGTTCGGGTACTCGGCCCCCGTGTTCCCCCGCGCGCCCCGCAAGCGTGGCCGTTACACGGCCGGTGGCCCCGGCACGATCGAGATCGGCAGTCCGCTGCCGGAGGTGTTGGAGCCCTTGGCGCGAGGGCTGGCGGGTCGCGAGTTGCTGGACTGGGGCGGGGTCGCGCTGCGCGTCACCGGCCTGAAGGCGGGGGAGCCGCCGTCGTTCGACTCCGGCCGGGCCGTCTTCCGCACCGCCACCCCCGTGCTGATGAAGGGCTCGGGCCGGGACGACAGCGGCGAGCGCGTCACCCGTCAGGACTGGCTGCTGCCGGGTGACCCGGGCTGGCCGGAGTACGTGCAGCGGAACCTGGAGCGCAAGGCGGAGACGTTGGGTCTCAAGCCGGATGTCCAGCTGGAGGCGGTCGGCCGGGTCGGTCCCAAGCGGTCGTTCCCCGTGGGCAAGGGCATGAAGCCGGGGTGCACGGTGGAGGTCACGCTCTCCGGTGATCCGGAGTTGCTGGCGGCCCTGTGGAGTTGGGGTCTGGGCCAGGGGAACTCCGCCGGGTTCGGATGGATCGCCGCATGAGCCCCACCGAATCGCCCGTCACGGAGACCACCCCGGACGTGCCGGAGCAGTACCGTCTCACGCTGACCCCGCACCCGCTCCAGCGGATCGGCGCGTACGCCCTGGCGGCGCTGGTGGAGGAGTCCACCCCCGCCGACCTCACCACCGACCGTTTCCGTACCGCCGTGGAGCGGATGACCGGTGACGCCGTCCGCGCCTCCGTCCGGGAGAGCAAGGCTCCGGATGGGTTCTGGCAGAAGGCCAGCCTCTCGTTCTTCCCCAACGCCCCGATGAACCACCCCGGGCGCTACAAGGGAAAGAACGAGAAGGGCGAGCCGAAGACCGCCCGGGACGTGCAGGAGACCACCCGTCGGTGGCTCTCCCTGCCGGACCCGGCGACCTGGCCGGATGCCGACTGCGCGCTTTGCGGGCGTCGGGCCGTGGGTTGGTACGGCAAGCAGGACATGCCGTTGGCGGAGAGCCAGGCGTACCGCAACACCACGCCGCGCGGGCACGAGGGCACCGCGTTGTGTCACCCGTGTCTGTGCAGCTTCCGCGCTCTGCCCTACGGCAGCCAGTTGACCGGCGGGACCTCCACCGCCCTGCACAGCTGGGACGAGAGGTTCACCGCGTACACGGTCGGTCGGCGCGCGGACCTCAACACGGGCGTCGCGGCGACCGGGGCCGCCCCGGCGAGGGAGCACGCGCGTGAGGTCGTGGCGTTGAAGGCCCTGCGCGGTTACGCCGAGCCGCTGCGGGCCGGGGTGGACCTGCTGGTCTTCAACAACAACAACCGTGGCCAGGTGCTGGAGCGCCACCACCTGGACCAGCCGCTGGCGGAGTGGCTGAGCGGTCGGCACGCGGCGGGCCCCGGCTTCCGCGTCCTGGTGCGTGCCCACGCCACCGCCCGTACCTCCGGGTACGTCGCGCTCGGCCGCAACGCCTTCCGTGCCCCCGAACGCATCCTCGGCACCTCCGCCCGCTGGCTGCTGCGGGCCGCCGCCGTGCCGGAGTTGCGCGAGGACCGCCGGTCGCTGTCGGCGCTGTTGAGAACGTTCGCTGAGAAGGTGATGCAGGTGCAGGAGAAGGACCTCGCCGAGATCCGGGCGGTCGCCCGCAAACTCGCGTACCGGCTGAGCAAGGAGGAGAGCTGGTCGGGGCTGAAACAACTGCGCATGCACCTGCGGGAGCCCGCCGGTCTGCGGCGTTGGCTGACCAGCGAGGGCATCAAGTGGGCCTGTCTCGACCCCGAGGGTTCCGAGAACGGCGTCAGGAAGGAACTCGAAGGCCCTCTGGTGAGCGAGCGGGCCTACCTCCTGCTGCTCGACCCGTCGCCGAACTCCCGGGCCTGGCTGCACCGGGACCTGCTCCTCGTCGGTGTGCTGGAGGAGTTGGACCGGCTCGGTTGGCACCTGAAGGGGGACCGGGCGGAGGAGGCCGTGAAGGAACTCCACCGGGACACGAACGACGAGGACAACGAGCTGCTGTCGGATGAGGAGGGGGAGCGATGACGTTCCTGGTGGGAAAGATCGTCGAGGACATCAACGCCGGCGCGCCGAACAACGGCGAGGGCGAGGACAACATCGGCGTGGTCAAGAGCCTGCGGGTGGGCCGGGACACCCACCCGTACGTCTCCGCGCAGGCGTTCCGCCGCTGGCTGCGGGACTCGCTCCCGGCCGGCGAGCCGCGTTCGGAGGTGACGCGCAGCGGCAGCGGCAAGAACCAGCAGGCGTACACCCGGGGCCGCCCGGACCACTTCCTGGACGACGACCTCTTCGGCTACATGGTCGCCGTCAAGAAGGAGAACTACCAGCGGGACACCGTGCTGGCCACCGGAACCCTGGTCTCCGTCGTCCCGCAGCGGCCCACCACCGACTTCGGCACCATGAGCCGGGGGTTCGCCGTCGGTGAGCACCCCGTGATCCACCAGCACCAGCTGTACAGCGCTGTGCTGGCCGGGGACCTGCTGCTGGACCTGCCCCGGGTCGGGGTCTTCGAGACGGACGGCAGCGGCCTGCGCGTCGCCATGCCGAAGGCCGCCGCCGAGGAGGCGGTGAAGGCCGGGGCCCAGACCACGACCTTCCGGGGCAACGCCTCGGTGCGGCTGCCGCTGGAGGAGCGCCGCCGCCGGGTCGCGGTGCTGCTGCGGGCGCTGGCCTCGCTGCGCGGCGGCGCCAAGCGGTCCCTGCACTACGGCGACCGCACCCCCGCCCTGGTGCTGCTCGCCCCGATGAAGGGCGGGGTCAACCCGTTCACCCGCATCGTGGTCCCCCGCGAGGCTGCCCCCTACTTCGACACCGACGTGCTGCGGGAGGAGATGGCGGCCTGGGCGGACGAGATCGACGGGCCCGTCTCCATCGGTTGGGCCCCCGGCTTCCTGGGCGACCAGCGGGACCGGGTGAAGCGGGAGTTGAAGGACCTGATGGAGGCGGGGAGGCTGGTCGTGGACCACCCCCGGACGGTCCTCGGCGACCTGGCCCGCCGTTTCGAGGAGGGCGAGCTGGACGGCTGGTTCGAGGACCGGCCCGCATGAGCCCGATCGCGGACACGGCCGCCGTGGCGTCCACGGCGGCCGGCGACGCCCGCCCGACCGTCGCGGCCCGGGCCCTGGAGGTCACCGTCACGGCGCCGGTGGTCTCCTTCCGCGACCCGCTCTACTCGGGCGTGCAGGTCACCCTGCCGTGCCCGTCGCCCGCGACGGTCGGCGGCATGTTGGCCGCCGCGGCGGGCGGCTGGGACCGGGTGGACGAGGAGCTGGGCTTCGCGTTCACCTTCCGGGCCGGTGGCACGGGCGTGGACCTGGAGACGTACCACCCGCTGGAGCCCGGACGCGGGTCCGCGCAGCCCGCCCCCCGCAACCGAGAGTTCCTGGCGGACGTGACCCTGTGCCTGTGGCTGTGGGACGACCCGGAGCTGTGGCGGCGGCGCCTGCGGCGCCCCCGGTGGCCGCTGCGGCTGGGACGCAGCCAGGACCTCATCGGCCTGACGATCGCCGAGGACACCGTGCCGCTGTACGAGACGCCGGGACACCTGGGCGCGGCCCTGGCCGTGCACACCCCCGACCTGGACCCGGCGGCCGGCCGGGAGCTGCGCATGCCCTGCGCGGTGACGCCGGAGCGCGACGCCACCCGTTGGGGCACCTTCCGGTTCGACCACACCGGCCGATCGCGCCATCCGGTGCCGGGCAGCTGGTCCACCGCCGACGGCCGGGCCGTCGTCCCGCTCCCCTCCCCGCATCCGGCGACCGTGCGGCGCCCCGGCCGGGAGGCGGCCGGGTGAACCTTCCCACCGGCCCGGTCGCCCCGCCGCTGGATCGTCTGCTGGCGAAGAGCGCCCGGGGCGGCCGACCACCGGAAACCCTGGTCGAGCACCTGTGGGCCACCCTCCGCGCCGCCGAGGCGCTGTGCGCCCGCACCGGCCGGATCACGGCGGTGGAGGGGCCGCTGAACGGCACCTTCGAGGAGGCCGTGGCGCTGGCCGCGCTCTGCCACGACGCGGGGAAGATCCCCGGCGGCTTCCAGGACATGGTGTGCGGGCGCGCGAAGACCTGGGGCGAGCGGCACGAGGTGCTGTCCCTCGGGTTCCTGCCCCCGCTGATCGCGGACCCGGCGCTGCTCGAATGGGTCGCCCTCGGCGTGCTCACCCACCACCGCCCGCTGCGCGACGACGAGGCGCGGGGCATCCAGCGGCTCTACGGGAACGACGAGGTCTCGGACCTGCGCGAGCGGTTCGACCGGATCACCCCCGGCGCCCCCACCGCTCTCCTGGAGTGGCTGCGGGCCACGGCGGCAAAGTCCTCCCTCCCGGTGGCGACGGGCGACGTCGCGCCCTTCGCCGAGGACGACCTGCACGCACTGAGCCGGGAGCTGATGGAGAAGGTCCTCAACCGCTGGGTCATGGGTGGTGCCGCCCCCCGCGAGGGTTTGGCCGCCGTGCTGCTCCAGGGCGCGGTGACGGCAGCCGACCGCCTGTCCTCCGCCCACGGCGACCTGCACTCCCACCAGCCGATCGGGGAGGGTTTCCGCGAACGGCTGGAGCACGGGTTCGCCGCCCGGGGCCGCACCCCGCGCGAACACCAACTCCGCGCCGCCGACCACTCTGGCCACCTCCTGCTGCGCGCCCCCACCGGCAGCGGCAAGACCGAGGCGGCCCTGCTGTGGGCCGCCCGGCAGGCCCGGGACATCGCCGGGGACACCGGCGGGGTCCCGCGCCTCTACTACACCCTGCCGTACCTGGCCTCCATCAACGCCATGACGGAACGGCTCGGCGACCTCCTCGGGGACCGCGAGGTGGTGGGCGTGGCACACTCCCGGGCGGCCTCCCACCACCTCGCGACCGCGATCACCCCCGAGGACGGAGACACCGCGCGGGCCGGTGCCGCCGCGCGCGCCGTGGCCCGGGCGGAGGCGACCCGACTGTTCCGGGAGACGGTCCGGGTCGGCACCCCGTACCAACTGCTGCGGTCCGCCCTCGCCGGCCCGGAGAACGCCGGCGTGCTGCTCGACAGCTGCAACTCCGTCTTCGTCCTGGACGAACTGCACGCCTACGACGCCCAACGGCTCGGCTACGTCCTCGCCATGGCCGGCCTGTGGAAGGAGCTCGGCGGACGCGTCGCCGTCCTGTCGGCCACCCTGCCGGACGCCCTCGCCGACGCCGTCGGCGAGGCACTGGGGGAAGCCCCGCACCTCATCGACTGCCCGGATATCGGCCTGCCCTACCGCCACCGCGTCCGCGTCCGGGGGCACCACCTCACCGACGCCCCTGCGGTCGAGGAGATCGGCGAACGCCTGCGGGTCGGGGAGGCGGTCCTGGTGGTCACCAACAACGTCGCGCACGCCATCGACCTCTTCGAAACGCTGGCACCCCTCGCGATCGAGGCGAACGACGGCGACCCCGACGCCGCGACCCTCCTCCACTCCCGCTTCCGGCGCGGGGATCGCGGCGCCATCGAGAAACGGGTGCGCGAGCGCTTCGGCACCGGCCTCGCCCCCCGACGGGGCGGACTGCTGGTCGCCACCCAGGTCGTGGAGGTCTCCCTCGACGTGGACTTCGACGTCCTGTTCACCTCGGCCGCGCCGCTGGAGGCCCTGCTGCAACGGTTCGGCCGGGTCAACCGCGTCGCGGCACGTCCACCGGCCGACGTCATCGTGCATGAACCCGCCTGGACGAAACGCCGCGGCAAGCAGGACGCCGCGAGGGGAGAGGAGGTCTTCGCCGACGGCGTCTACGAACGGGAACCGGTGACCCTCGGCCTGGACATCCTCCGGGACCACGACGGGAAGCCGGCCAACGAGGCGGAGGCCACCCGCTGGCTCAACCGCGTCTACGCGAGCGAGTGGGGAGAGCACTGGCGGAAGCAGGTCGAGGAGCAGCGGGAGAGCTTCGCCTCCTCCTTCCTCCGCTTCAACCGGCCCTTCGACGACCGGTCGGGCCTGGCCGGAAGGTTCGACGAACTCTTCGACGGAACCGAGGCCATCCTCGACACCGACCGGGAGGCGTACGAGGAGGCGCTGGGCTCCGCCCACCGCCGGGCCGGCCGCCTGCTCGCGGACGATCTGCTGATCCCCCTTCCCCACTGGGCCGGCCCCACCGCCGGGTGGGACCGGCGACTGGGGGTCCACGTCGTCCAGGGCGAGTACGACGAACACCTCGGCCTGACCGCCGTGCACACCCGGGGCGCCCAGTCCTCCTACCAACCGGGAGAGGTGCTGTGATCGACGCCGAGGACGTGGGCGGCGTCCACATCAAGTACCTGTACCACTGCCCCCGCCAACTCTGGCTCTACCTGCGCGGCATCCGCCCCGAACACCTCAACTCCGCCGTGCAGGTCGGCGAGGCCGTGCACGAGACCTCCTACGCCCGGGGCACACCGGTGGATCTCGGCGCCGCGCGCCTGGACTTCGTGGACGGCCGACAGTGGGTCCACGAGGTGAAGTCCTCCGGCAGACCGACCGAGGCCGACCGCGCCCAGGGCCGCCACTACTGCCACCGGCTGCGCCGCGTCGGCGTCGAGGCGCAGGGCGCGATCCTGCACTACCCCTCCACCCGCCGCACGGCCCGCCACCCCTACACCGCCGAGGAAGCCGAACAGGCCGAACGGGACATCGCCGAGGTACTGGCCGTGGCCGCACGCCCCACCTCGCCGGACCGACTCGCCCGCAGCCGCTGCCGTGGCTGCTCGTTCACCGATTACTGCTGGACGGAATGAGATGCCCGCCGCCACCCGCACCTACTGGCTGACCGGCCCCTGCCGCATCCGGCGCAAGGACCAGTCGCTGGTCATCGAGCTCGAAGCCGGGCGCCGGGCACACGTCCCGGTGACGGACGTGCGCGACATCGTCGCCTGCGCCGAGACCGACATCAACACCTCGGTCATCTCCCTGCTCAACCGGAACCGGATCAACGTCCACTTCCTCAGCTTCTACGGCGACTACGCCGGCTCCCTGCTCACCTCGGAGGTCAACACCTCGGGGGAGACCGTCGCCGCCCAGGCCCGGCTGTCCGCCGACCCGGCGGCGGCCCTGGCCATCGCCCGATCCATCGCCGAGGCGACCGCCTTCAACGTGCGGCGGGTGGTGGACCGCTCCCTGCTCGCCCGCCCGTACGAGACACTGCGGGCCTCCCTCCCGGAGGCCGCCACGCCCACGGCGGTGATGGGCGTCGAGGGCACCTTCCGGCGCTCGGCCTGGGAAGTGCTGGACACCAAGCTGCCCGACTGGCTCCAACTCCACGGTCGATCCCGGAAGCCCCCGGCCAATGCCGGCAACGCCTTCATCAGCTACGTCAACGGCATCGTCTACGCCAGGACCCTGACCGCCGTCCGCCTCACCGCCCTGCACAGCGGCCTCGCCTTCCTGCACAGCACGATGGAACGCCAACGACACTCGCTGGTCCTCGACCTCTCCGAGATGTTCAAGCCGCTCTTCGCGGAACGCCTGTTGCTGCGCATGGCCAACCGGAAACAACTCAAGCCGACGCACTTCGACAGCGGGGTCAACCAGGCGATGCTCAGTGAGACCGGGCGCAAGCTGGTCGTGCAGACCGTCCGCGACGAGTTCGCCACCACGGTCGCCCACCGCACGCTCAACCGGCCGGTCGCCTACGACGAACTGCTCTACCTCGACGCCCTCTCCCTCTCCCGGCACTGCCTGGAGGGCACCCCGTACAAGCCGTTCCGGATCTGGTGGTGAGCACCGATGCACGTGGTCGTCGTCTACGACACCGACGCCAAACGCAACGCCCGCATCCTCCGCACCTGCCGCAAATACCTGCACCACGTGCAGCGCAGCGTCTTCGAGGGACAACTCAGCGACGCTCAACTCCGTCGCTTCCGCGCCGAGGTCGAATCGGTCCTGGACCTCTCGTACGACAACGTCCTCGTCTACACCTTCCCGCCGGGAACCACCCCGGTGCGGATGGAGTGGGGAGCGGTCCAGGCGATGCCGACGGACGTACTCTGAGAGCCCGGATTTCAGCGACTCTCCGGGGTTTCGTGCACTACCGGAGGTTCGCTGAAAAACCGCCTCCGATCCCGACGCCTGGACCGCGCCTGACCTGGACCTTCACAATGGGGGTCCTCATCACCCCTACGAGGGGTAACAACCGCTTCGCGGCTGCGTAGTGGGCCCGGTTTACCGGCGGTCCTCATCACCCCTACGAGGGGTAACAACGGCCGCCGAGCGCGCCGAGGAAGCCCGGGTGCGCGGGTCCTCATCACCCCTACGAGGGGTAACAACCCGACCTCCGCCGTCCAGCACTCCCAGATGATGGAGAGGTCCTCATCACCCCTACGAGGGGTAACAACGGTGCCGGTCCGCTCTCCGGCTGGAGGTCGGCACCGGTCCTCATCACCCCTACGAGGGGTAACAACCCCAGGCGGCGGGCGACCATCGCGAGCAGCCGCGTGTCCTCATCACCCCTACGAGGGGTAACAACAGCCCGGGCATCGCGGCGCGGGCGGCCCGCACCTGAGTCCTCATCACCCCTACGAGGGGTAACAACCGGCCTTGTCGACCGGGGGCGGGAGGATGACACGCACGTCCTCATCACCCCTACGAGGGGTAACAACGCTGCTGCGGCGAGCTGGGTGGGGGTGTAGCTCACGGTCCTCATCACCCCTACGAGGGGTAACAACCGCTCCGCTGCGCGCTCATCGTCCACAAGGCCGATGAGTCCTCATCACCCCTACGAGGGGTAACAACGTGGTGGCCGGCACGTCGGCGAGAAGGGCGTGCCAGCGTCCTCATCACCCCTACGAGGGGTAACAACAAGTGGGTCATCGCCAGGTCCAGACTGAGCAGGCGGGGTCCTCATCACCCCTACGAGGGGTAACAACAAGGTGATCTCGACGGGCGTCAGGGAGGATCCCATGTCCTCATCACCCCTACGAGGGGTAACAACGGTGGGCGTGGCAGGTGCGGCAGCGGAGGATCGCGACGGTCCTCATCACCCCTACGAGGGGTAACAACATGAGATCCTCGTCGAGTTGCGGCGGGGATGTTGATGTCCTCATCACCCCTACGAGGGGTAACAACCGTTCGAATCGCGCTACCGATCCTCCGCGCGCCACCGGTCCTCATCACCCCTACGAGGGGTAACAACATGTGCGCCTGGACCATCTCCAGGTAGTCCCCGGTGTCCTCATCGCCCCTACGAGGGGTAACAACACGTCCTCCCTCCGGCCGGAGTGGACGAGCAAGGTGTCCTCATCGCCCCTACGAGGGGTAACAACCGAATTCGCTCATGGGCATGTCCCGGATCTATTCCGGGTCCTCATCGCCCCTACGAGGGGTAACAGCAGGTGGCAGACGACGAGTAACCCACCGCACCGCAAAGGGGGTCCTCATCGCCCCTACGAGGGGTAACGACCACCCCCTGCCCTGCGGGCTGGGGGTGGTCAGGCGACAGTGGCCGCGAGGAACGCACGCAGCCTCGCGTTGGAGGGCTCGGAGTCCCGTGCGCCGATGCGCGCGGTCCAGGATCGGCAGCGCACCTCGCACCACGCGGACAGTGCCTCCGCCGTGGCGGTTCGCCAGGCCGGGACGGTGCGGGCCCACCGCACGGCGGTCGCCGCGTCGTGGCCCTCTTCCATCAACCGAATTCCGGTGTCGGCAATATCGAGCCACGCCGGCCCTCTCGCGGCGGCAGCCCAGTCCACCAACCACACCCGGCGACCAGCACTGTCCACAAGTGCGTTGTGCCGGTGAACGTCCCCGTGCACCAGCCACCCGCCCCGCAGCGGCACCAGTTTCTTCCGCGAGCCCCAGCGTTCCCACCGCTGCGCGTAGCAGGGCAGGGCCCCGGCGGGGATGCGGCACCGGCCGATCGTCAGCGCGTCCGCCATCAGGGGCAGATCCGGTGACCCCGGGGCCAGGCTCGGGTACCGGCCGGTGACCACCGTGCTCGCGAGCACGTGCCAGCCGCAGGTCTCGAAGTGCCACAGCGTCTTGGGTGCCACCGCAGGCGCGAGAGCCCCGGCGGCGACCTCCCGCAACTGCGCCGCGTGCCCATCGCCGTCGGTGATCGGCACACCCTTGACGAACACCTCGCCTCCGCCGACCGTGTGCAGTCGGGCGATGAACGCGGCGGTCAAACCGTCCTCGATCGCTTCGGCGATCGTGACCCGACCGCCGAGACGCCGCTCAACGGCGGACCGTACCGGAGTCGGAAGTTCCTCCCACATCACCCGCATCGCAGTGCCCTCATCGTTGAGTGGTTCCGCACTTCCGGCAGCGCTGCGCGCCGCTCCAGGGCACCCAGTCGTGGCCACAATCGTTCCGCATGTTTCTCCTCCTGGTGGTGGTTACCGCAGCCCCCGGCAGGGTTGGGCAGAGGATGGCCGTCGGTGTCGGACGGGCGTATCGGGCCGCCGGTTACAGCACGGCTCCGGTGGGTGTGGTGCGGCGCAGGGCTGCCAGTTCGGTGCCCTCCACCAGCCACAGGCGCTCGCCCGTGGCGATGTCCAGCCGTGTGCCGTGCAGGCTGCGGGTTACCCGGACGACCTGCCAGCGGCGGTCGCCCACCAGGAGCACGTCGTGCTTCCGGACGGTGGCGTGGGTGACCGCCACCGTCATCTCGGTGGGCGGGGGTGAGGGA
>NZ_VKHT01000520.1 GCF_014141535.1 Streptomyces alkaliphilus
GCATCGGGGGGCGGGACCGGAAAGGGGGACGGCCATTCCCCGAGACGCCCCGACCCCGGATGTGACCTGCCGGTAGGGTCGGAGCCGTGCCGAAACCGCTCAGCCTGACGTTCGATCCGATCGCCCGTGCCGCGGAGCTGTGGAACGACCGCTGGGGCGAGGTCCCCTCGATGGCGGCCATCACCTCCATCATGCGCGCGCACCAGATCCTGCTCGCCGAGGTGGACTCCGTCGTCAAGCCCTACGGCCTGACCTTCGCCCGGTACGAGGCGTTGGTCCTGCTCACTTTCAGCAAGGCCGGGGAGCTGCCCATGTCCAAGATCGGGGAGCGCCTGATGGTGCACCCCACCTCGGTGACCAACACGGTCGACCGCCTGGTCCGGGCCGGCCTGGTCACCAAGCGCCCGAACCCGCAAGACGGACGGGGCACGCTCGCCTCGATCACCGACCGGGGCCGCGAGGTCTGCGAGGCCGCCACCCGCGACCTGATGGCGATGGACTTCGGACTGGGCGCCTACGACGAGGAGGAGTGCCGGGAGATCTTCGCGCTCCTGCGCCCGCTGCGGGTCGCGGCCCGCGACTTCGAGGAGTGACATCCCCGGGGCGCCCCGGGGTCGGACGGGGGCGGTTTCGGCGGCCCCGGGTGGGATCGTCGGAAACCGGTCGCGTTACGCTGCTGGGCATGAAGCCGAGTGTGCTGACCCGCTACCGGGTGATGGCCTACGTGACCGCGGTCATGCTGTTGGTGCTGAGCACCTGCATGGTCTTCAAGTACGGCTTCCAGGTGGGTGAGGACATCACCTTCGTGGTCTCCCAGACCCACGGCGTGCTCTACATCGTGTACCTGATCTTCGCCTTCGACCTGGGGCAGAAGGCCCGCTGGTCGTTCGGGAAGCTGCTGTGGGTGCTGCTGTCGGGGACCATCCCGTTCGTCGCCTTCTTCGTGGAGCGGACCGTCCGGGCCGAGATCGAGCCGCTGCTGGAGCGGGACGAGGACCACGACCTCCCCGAGGGCCCCGGTGCCCTCGACGGGGAGGCCGGTGCCTCGGCGAAGGTCGGTTCCGCCTGACCCGGGCCGCTTCCCGCGGCCCCGCACGCCCGCTTCCCGTCGCACCCCCGCTTCCCGCAGTCCCGCCCCACCTCGCACGTTCGGGGGCGGGGCGGCGTCATTCGGGGACCGGAGCCCTGGAAAATACTTGGACGTCCAAGTAAATTGGTGGCATGGACGCTGACGCCATCGCTGAGGGCCGCCGACGGTGGCAGGCCCGGTACGACGCCGCCCGCAAGCGGGACGCCGACTTCACCACGCTCTCCGGAGATCCCGTGGAGCCGGTCTACGGGCCCCGCCCCGGCGACCGCTACGAGGGCTTCGAGCGGATCGGCTGGCCCGGGGAGTTCCCCTTCACCCGCGGCCTGCACCCCACCGGCTACCGGGGTCGCACCTGGACCATCCGCCAGTTCGCCGGTTTCGGCAACGCCGAGCAGACCAACGAGCGCTACCGGATGATCCTCGAGGCCGGCGGCGGCGGCCTGTCCGTGGCCTTCGACATGCCCACCCTCATGGGGCGTGACTCCGACGACCCCCGCTCCCTCGGCGAGGTCGGCCACTGCGGGGTCGCCATCGACTCCGCCGCCGACATGGAGGTCCTCTTCCGGGACATCCCCCTGGGCGAGGTCACCACCTCGATGACCATCAGCGGTCCCGCCGTCCCCGTCTTCTGCATGTACCTGGTCGCCGCCGAGCGCCAGGGCGTGGACCCCGCCACCCTCAACGGCACCCTGCAGACCGACATCTTCAAGGAGTACATCGCCCAGAAGGAGTGGCTCTTCGCCCCCGAGCCGCACCTGCGGCTGATCGGCGACCTGATGGAGCACTGCGCGGCCGGCATCCCCGCCTACAAGCCGCTGTCGGTCTCCGGCTACCACATCCGCGAGGCCGGCTCCACCGCCGCGCAGGAGTTGGCCTACACCCTCGCCGACGGCTTCGGCTATGTGGAACTGGGCCTGTCCCGGGGCCTGGACGTGGACACCTTCGCCCCCGGCCTGTCCTTCTTCTTCGACGCGCACCTGGACTTCTTCGAGGAGATCGCCAAGTTCCGCGCCGCCCGCCGGATCTGGGCGCGCTGGATGCGCGACATGTACGGCGCGCGCACCGAGAAGGCGCAGTGGCTGCGCTTCCACACCCAGACCGCCGGGGTCTCGCTCACCGCCCAACAGCCGTACAACAACGTGGTGCGCACCGCCGTCGAGGCACTCGCCGCGGTGCTGGGCGGCACCAACTCGCTGCACACCAACGCCCTGGACGAGACCCTGGCCCTGCCCAGCGAGCGCGCCGCCGAGATCGCGCTGCGCACCCAGCAGGTGCTGATGGAGGAGATCGGCGTCACCAACGTGGCCGACCCGCTCGGCGGCTCCTGGTACGTCGAGCAGCTCACCGACCGGATCGAGGCCGACGCGGAGAAGATCTTCGAGGAGATCACCGAGCGCGGGCGGCGGGCCGTCCCGGACGGCAACCACCCCATCGGTCCGATCACCTCCGGCCTGCTGCGCGGCATCGAGGACGGTTGGTTCACCGGCAACATCGCCGAGGCCGCCTTCCGCTACCAGCAGGCCCTGGAGAAGGGTGAGAAGAAGGTCGTCGGCGTCAACTGCCACACCGGCTCGGTCACCGGCGACCTGGAGATCCTGCGGGTCAGCCACGAGGTCGAGCGCGAGCAGGTGCGGGAGCTCGCCGAACGCCGCGCCGGCCGGGACGACGAGGCGGTGCGCGCCGGGCTCGCGGGCATGGTGGAGGCCGCCCGCTCGGGGGCGAACATGATCGAGCCGATGCTGGTGGCGGTCCGCGCCGAGGCCACCCTCGGGGAGATCTGCGAAGCGCTGCGCGAGGAGTGGGGCACCTACACCGAGCCGCCGGGCTTCTGAGCCGCCCGTCGCCGCCGGGCCGGGCTGAACCCCCGGGTTCAGCCCCGGCCCGGCCCCGTCGGTCCGCCGCCGGGATACCCGGCCTCCCCGGCCCCCTCCGGGGAGGCCGGGCCCGGCAGGACCCCCGGGGGAAGCACCCGGGCCGCCTCGGGGCGGGTGGGCGTCAGCTCGTCGAACTCCACGGCCAGCACGTCCATCCCGCGCGCGGCGCCGGCCTCCCGCATCGTCTCGCCCAACCGCTCCTCCAACTCCGTCCGGCGGTGCGGCACCTCCGCGGCGAGCATCCCGGAGACCGCGGAGCGGATCTCCACGTCCAGCAGGTGCTCCAGGGAGCGCGGTCCGTCCGCCGCCGCGTACACGGCCCGTTCGGGATCGCCCACCGTCCAGCGCACCCGGCAGGCCACCGTCACCTGGTGCCGGTCCCCGGCGTGGGCGGTGCGCGGGGGCAGGGTCAGCACCCGTTCCCCGAGGTCGAGCCGGGCGCGGACGCGGTCGCGCAGGGGCACCAGCAGGTGGGTGCCGGCGGACAGGGTGCGGTGGTGGGCCCCGGCCCGCTCGACCACGGCCACCTCACCGGGTCGGACCCGCTTCACCCCGGCGGCGAGCAGTCCCGCCGCGATCGCCGCGATCATCCCGAACAACAGCAGCACCATCGGCGCACGCACTCCTTCTCCTCGCCGTTCCCGCCCGTTCCCGCGGGGTCTCCCGCCCCTCACC
>NZ_VKHT01000521.1 GCF_014141535.1 Streptomyces alkaliphilus
ACGCGGGGGTGTGTCCCGCGACCGGCGCGAACCCGGTCATCGGGTCCTCCGAGTTGAGCAGCTCCACGGCGTGCCGACCCAGCTGGGCGATCAGCGCGCCGGGCAGCCACGGCTCGGGGGATGCCTCGGCGACCGGGGCGAGGCGCTCGGCCAGGGCCTCGGTGCCCGGTCGCGCGGCGGGGTCCTTGGCGAGACAGTCCGCCACCAGCCCCCGCAGTTCCCCGGGCAGGTCGTCGAGGTCCGGCTCCTCCTCCGCCACCCGGAACAGCAGCACGTGCAGCCCGCTGTCGGTGCTGCCGAAGGGGGTGCGGCCGGTGGCGGCGTAGGCGAGGACCGAGCCGAGGCAGAAGACGTCGGAGGCCGGCGTGAGGGTCTCGCCGCGCACCTGTTCGGGGGACATGAAGCCGGGCGAGCCGACGGTGGAGCCGGTGCGGGTCACCCCCGGAGCGGTGCTCTCCAGCACCCGGGCGATGCCGAAGTCGATGACCCGGGGGCCGTCGATGGTCAGCAGGATGTTCGACGGCTTGAGGTCGCGGTGGACCAGGCCGGCGCCGTGGATGGCACCCAGCGCCCGGGTCAGACCGTGCGCGAGGATCAGCACGGACCGCTCGGGCAGCGGTCCGTGACCCCCGGTCACCACGTCGTGCAGGGAGGGGCCGGCGATGTAGCCGGTGGCCACCCAGGGCACGTCCGCCTCGGGGTCGGCGTCCAGCACCGGCGCGGTCCAGGTGTCGCCCACGCGGCGGGCGGCGGTGATCTCCTGCGCGAACCGCCGGCGGAAGTCGGGCTCCCCGGCGAGGACCGAGCGGATGGTCTTGACCGCCACCGTCCGGCCGCGCGGCGAGCGGGCCAGGTAGACGTTGCCCATGCCGCCCTCGCCGAGACGGGCGATCAGGCGGTAGTCGCCGATGGCGCGGGGATCGTCGGGCGTCAGTGGCTCCATGCGCGGCGATCTCCCCCGGGCGGTGCGGTGCCGGGCGCCCCCGGCGGCTTCGGTTGTGGTCCGGTATCCGCTGAGTGGGACGACGCGGCCGGCCGCGCGGTTGCGGTCGGTCGCGTTCCCCGGCCACGCCGGGCCGTTTCCCGGCGCACACAGGAGGATAGGCCCCGGGCCCCGGGGCCGGTACGGCTGCCCGGATGCCGGCTTCCGACCGGCCGGTCCCCGTCGACGCGGGGCGCCCCCGGGGCCGGGGCGGTTCAGCGGGTCCCCGGTGGGCTTTCCGGGACTGCGGCGGTTCCACCGGCGGCCTCCACCGCCCGCGCGAGTTCCTCCAGGGCCCCGACCACCTCGGTGAGGCGTCCCGGGCCGCCCAGCGCCGCGCACAGGCGTTCGGCGAACGCCGCGTGGTCGGGGGAGATGCGCCGCATCGCCTCGCGGCCCGCCGGGGTGGCGGTCAGCAGCTTGGCCCGGAGGTGGGCGGGGTTCGGCTCCCAATCGGCCAGGCCGTCGGCGACCAGGGCGTCGGCCAGGCGCTGCACGCCCTGCCGGCTGACGCCCATGCCCCGGGCGATGCCGGCCACCGGTAGCGGAGCGCGGAGGACGGCGGCGAGCACCTGCCGGCGGGCGGCGGTCAGGCCGGCCGGGCGGGCCAGTTCCTCCGAGAGGGCGAGGAACCGGCCGTTGAGCCGCAGGACGCCCAGGGCGCAGGCGTCGAGCAGCTCGGGGGCGGTCGGCGCGGCCCCCCCTGTGGTACCGGCGTCCCCGGTCGCCTCCGCCATCGGGCCTCCCCGCCGTGCGCGCTCTCCCCGGGGCGTGCTCCTCCCGGGGCTTCGACCTGAATGACAATACGTTGTCTTATTGGCAGTGTGTTGTCAATTGAGGGGTGGGGGGTAGGGTTGGGCGGCGTGATTCGACGGAGCACCCTGCGGGAACAGCTCGCCGAGGCCCTGCGCGACGAAATCCTCGCCGGGCGCCTCGCTCCCGGCAGGGAGTTCACCGTGCGGGAGATCGCCGAGCAGTACGGCGTCTCGGCCACTCCGGTGCGCGAGGCACTGGTGGACCTCACCGCCCAGGGATTGCTGGAGACCCGACAACACCGCGGCTTCCGGGTGCACGCCTACTCCTTCGACGACTTCGCCCGCATGCTCGAGGCCCGGGCCCTGGTCGGGGAGGGAGTGGTGCGGGCGACCCGCTCGCCGATCGTCCGCTCGCACCCCGAACCCGACCCGGCGGTGCGCTCGCCGGGGGCGATGACCTCCGTGCGGCGCCGCGCCGCCGCCGCACGGGACGCCGCCCTCGCCGGCGACCTGGACATCCTGGTCGCCTACGACCTGCGTTTCTGGCGCGAGCTGACCGCGTTGCTCGGCAACCCCTACCTGGCCGAGTTCCTGGACCGGCTGCGGGTGCGGTGCTGGGCCTTCGTGGTGCCCCGACTGCGAGGGGTCAACGGCCTGCGCGGTCGGCTGTGGTCCGGGCACCCCGAGCTGACCGAGGCGGTCGAGCGGCGGGACGTCGCCCTGATCGAGGAGCAGTTGGGGGTGCTCCACCACAGTTTCCTCGCCCTCGCCAGGCTCGGTGGGGACCCCGACGGGGAAGCCGGATCGGGTTCCGCCGCATCGGATGCGGTGCCGGAGGGCTGAGGGGCCCGAATCCGGGAAGCGATCTCGTGAAGCCCGGGGAGGCCGGCGATCCCGGGTCCGGGTCCGCCGGTCCGGCGCGCGCCGGAGGGGGCACGGGGCCTACGCTTGCCCCGCCCCGGTGCGCGGCCCCGTCCCGGTCCGCGCCCGTTCGTTTCCCCGTCCGAAGATCCCCGCGAGAGAGAGCCGTTACGTGGCCTGTGACCTGTGGCTGGTCCCCCTCGTCGATGTGCTGTGCCACAGCCCCGACAACCCCTTCGCCGACGAACTCGCCGACTTCGACCGGGCCCTGACCGACGCGGGCCTGCCCACCGTGCCGATCTACGCCTACATGCCGGGCATGACCGGCGACGTGGCCCCGGTGGCGGGCTTCGATTACGCCGCGCTGCACCTGCTGCGCCGCGCCTACCTGTTGTCGATCAGCGGGCTGCCGGTCGAACCGGCGGAGCGGATGGACGGCGACTACCAGCAACTGCTGGAGATGTTCGAGGAGGCCGCGCAACGCTCGCACCTCGTCTGGCACTTCGACCACGCGGGGGCGTACGTCCCGGTCGACTTCCCGCACCCCCTGGTCACCGACGCGCTGTTGGCCGGCGGGGGACCGCTGGGCTCCTCGCAGGGGCTGCTGCGGGAGTTGGAGGCCGTGGCCCCGGCCATCGGGATCGACCCGACCAACCCGCCGGCGGCCCCGCCGGCACCCGTGAGACCGACCTCGCTGGACGAACCGGCGGAGACGCCGGTGCACGGGTCGGGGCCGTTCGCGGGGGAGCGGCACGTGTGGCTGGGGCTGCACGCCGCCGCCACCCGCAGCCTCGCGCAGGGGTCGATGATCGTCTTCGGCTGAGGCTTCGCCTTTCCGTCCCTCCCGGACCGGGAGGGACGGGTGCCCGGTGGTTCCGCGCCCCGTCCCGGGCGAGCGGGTCCGCGGGGTGCTCCGGGACGTGCGAGGGAGCGCGTCGGGGCGCGGGGGTGTCGTCGGCACGGCGGGACCGCGCCCCCGGCGCGTGTTCTTCCCCGTGCGCCCGGCGCGGCACGCCCCGGTCCCTCCGCCCGGGCCCCTCG